>NZ_JASATR010000021.1:0-82071 GCF_038440395.1 Aeromonas sp. OTU364 | reverse complement strand
CTTGTAAGGCCGCGTTGGGATCAACTATGGGGCGGGGGGGCTTGGGCCCCCGCGCTTTTTCTTTGCTGAGGCCTGCGCCGCCTATGCCGGACGCGGCGGTGCGGGCAGCAGCACGCTCACCTCAAGGCCCCCCTCTGGCCGGTTGTGGATGTCGAGATCCGCGCCGTGCAGCTGCACTATGCGCTGGACTATGGCCATGCCAAGGCCCACCCCGTCCCCCTGCTGGGGGTTGACCCGGAAGAAGCGCTCGCACAGGCGCGACAGGGCGGCGGTGGGGATGCCGGGGCCATTGTCCCGCACATCCACCCTGACCCTGTTGCCCTCCTGGCTGATCACCACGGCGACCTCGCCGCCCACCTGGGTGTAGCGCAGCGCGTTGTCGATGAGGTTGCCAAACATCAGCTCCAGCAACATGGCCTGCCCCATCACCTGCAGATGCTCGTCCCCCTCCAGGGAGAGCTGCAGATCCTTCTTCAGGGCGATGGGGGCCAGGGTGGCCAGGGTGCCCTGCAACAGCAGGCTCAGATCCAGCTTGCCGAGCGCGGGGGCCTGCTGGTTGTCGATGCGGGCCTGGGTCAGCAGCTGGCGGATCAGGCGGTCGCTGCGATCGAGCGCCAGCAGCATCTTGCGCAGCGCCTGCTCCCGGCTCTGCTCATCCTCGGCGGCCAGGGCGTTCTCGCTGTGGATGCGCAGCACCGCGAGCGGGGTGCGCAGCTCGTGGGCCGCCTCGTTGGTGAACTGTTTCTCCCGCTCTATGGTGTCTGCCAGGGTGTGCATCAGCCGGTTGATCTCCGCCACCAGCGGCGTCAGCTCCTCGGCCTTGATGGCCAGGTTGAGCGGGCTCAGGTTGGCGGGATGGCGCTCGCCGATGGCCTGGGTCAGCTGGTGCAGCGGGGCCAGCCCCCGGGTGACCAGCCACCACAGCAGGGCGAGCAGGAAGGGCAGGGTGATGAAGAGCGGCAGCATGGTCAGGGTGGCCATCTTGCTGGCCAGCTCTCCCCGCTCGTCATCCCGCTCCGCGACGATGAGCCAGGTGTGCTCATCCTCGTTGTAGAGGGTGAAGGTGCGCCACTCGTGGTGATCCTTGGTCTCGCTGTCGAAGCCGCGCTCCAGGGTGGCCAGGGGCTGACTCGGCGCATTGGGTGAGCGCAGCAGTATGTTGCCCTGCTCGTCGAGCAGCTGGAAGGTGAGGTTGCGCTCGAACTCGTGGCCGTAGGGGGTGAACTCGTTGTCCCGCCCCAGCTGGCTGAAGCTGCGCTTCTCCTGATGGGGGTCGTCGGGCACGGCCTGCTCCCACTCCTGGTAGACGGCCCCGTTGCTGGGCAGCTCGCCGCGCTGCTTCAGATAACGGCTGAGCAGCTGGTTGGTGATGCGGGCGGACTGGGCGAGACGGGCATCGAACAGCTCCTCCATCTCGTGGTTGGCTTCCAGGTAGCCGATGAGGCCGCTGACGGCCAGGCTGAGGCTGACCAGGGCCAGGATGCCGGAGAGCAGGAAGCGGCGGATGGAGCGGACGCGACTCATCGGGTGGGCATCCCTCTGCTGCCCGGGGTATCTGGCTGCGGCACTATGTAGCCGACGCCGCGGATGTTGCGGATGAGCTCGGGGAAGAACTTCTTGCGCAGGTGGTGAATGTGCACCTCCACCGCATTGCTCTCGGCCCCCTCGTCCCAGCCATAGAGGCTCTGCTGCAGCTGATCCCGGCTCAGCACCCGGCCGCTCTGGGTGATGAGCTCCTGCAGCAGCTTGTATTCGTGGGGGGTCAGTCTGACCGCCTCCCCCTGATAGGTGACCTGCTGGGATTCGGGGTAGATGAGGATGTCGCCATACTCCAGCACCGCCTGGGCCTGCCCCTTGCTGCGGCGCACCAGGGCGCGCAGGCGGGCGTTGAGCTCCTGCAGGGCGAAGGGCTTGACCATGTAGTCATCGGAGCCCGCATCCAGCCCCAGCACCCTATCGTCCAGGGCATCCCGGGCGGTGAGGATGAGCACCGGCAGCGTCTGCCCCTCCCGCCGCAGCTTGCGCAGCAGGCTGATGCCGTCGATGTCCGGCAGGTTGAGATCCAGGATGAGGGCGGCAAACTCCTCGCTCTTGAGCGCCGACAGGGCGGGCAGCCCCTGCTGCAGCCAGTCCACCGTGTAGCCGCTGCTGCGCAGGGCATCCACCATGCCATCCCCCAGCATCACATCATCTTCCACCAACAGGATCCGCATTGTTCTCTCCCTCAAATGACGCTGCCCACCAGTATGCAAGTTGGTGGGCAGAGTTTAAATAGCGCACTGATCTGCTTGTGTTTATAGCTTGGCAAGACGCTCGCGGATTTCCGTCCTGCGCCCTTCGTCCGCCAGCTCGCGGCCCGGTCTGGCCGGGGCGGCCAGGGCCTTGTCCAGGTAGCGCTTCGCCTGGGCCTTGTCCCCCTGATCCAGCAGGAAGTCGCCGTAGAAGAAGTTGGGGTCGATGCCGTTGGGGTTGATGGCGAGCGCCTGCTTGAGCAACTGCTCGGCCTTGTCGTCATCCCCGAAGCCGACCGGCCAGCCCGGCACCTGGTAGTAGAGCGAGCCCAGGCTGGTGTAGGCGGAGCCCTCCAGCGCCTTGGGATCCTGCTTGATGGCGATCTCCAGCCTGGCCTTGGCCTCCTTCACCAGGCTGAGGGCCCCGAGGCCGCCCTTGGCGCCGGCCCAGGTGCTCTTGACGATGGCGGACCAGATCAGCAGATCGGTGCGAAAGGCCTCCTTGGCACTGGCCTGATCCGCCTGGGCGCTCAGGGCCTCCAGGCAGCTCTCCTTGGCCTTGCCGGTCTCCTGATACTGGCAGTGGGCCCACTGCTGCTGAATGGTAGGCAGGGCATCGGCGGCCTGAACCAGGCTGCTTGCCAGGGCGAGCAGCAGGAGGCTGTGACCAAATCGAGGGCGCAAAGTGGCGTGTTTCATCTCAATGTTCCTTCTCGTTCGTGGCACAGGCGGAGTTGTCCCCGTGATCTGTGGCCAGGGGGGCGGGGTGGCGGGCATGGCGTTCGATGACGGGCAGCTGTCTGGCCAGCGCCTTGTCGACCAGGGCGGGCAGCAGGGCATTGAGCCGCACGAACAGCTTCTCCGGCCAGCCGAGCCAGCGGCGGCGCGTCTCGTTGCACAGGGCGATGACGGCCTCCTCGGCCACGTCCTGGGGGCTGTCGGTCCGGGTGCCGAGCTCCGCATTCATGGCGTAGGCCGCCTCGGAGTTGAGGTGAGTGCGGGTGGCGCGGGGGGCAAAGTGCAGCACCTTGATGCCGGTGCCCTCCAGCTCCCGTCCCAGGGCCTCGCTAAAGCCGCGCAGGGCGAACTTGCTGGCGCAATAGACGCTGTAGCCGGGATAGCCGATGGCCCCGAGGCTGGAGCCTATGTTCATGATGACGGCGGGCTTGCGTAGCCGGGGCAGCAGGGCGCGGGTGAGCTGGATAGGCGCCTCTATGTTGAGCAGCAGCTGGCGCGTCACCTGCTCGCCGCTCTGATCCTCCAGCCAGGCGAACTGGTTGCAGCCCGCGCTGTTGATCAGCACATCCAGGCCTTCTTCCAGCGCCGGGTGCTGCAACAGCCTGGCCCGCTCCTGGGGCGAGCCCAGATCGGCGGTCACCGTCTGATGGCGATCCGAATGGGGCAGCTCCTTGCGCAGGCGCTCCAGGGCGCTGGCCCGGCGTCCGTGCAGCAGCAGGTGCGCCCCCTGGGCCGCCAGCTCCATGGCCAGGGCTTCCCCTATGCCGCCGCTGGCGCCGGTGAGCAGTATGCGTTTCCCTTCAAGCTTCATTGGCAGGATCCCGTGAGCTGATGGAGCATGTCGCCATAGAGGCGGTAGACCACCCTGGCCGAGTGAATGATGGCGGCCTGATCGGCGGCGTCTTCCACCTGGTTCATCAGGGATTCGAAGAACTTGAGGTGCTCCTGATCCAGGGCGCCGTGGGAGCTCAGGTAGCTCATCGCCTGGGGCGGCAGGCCCAGACCGCGCTTGAGCTGGTCCGCCACCGTCAGGGCGATGGCGACGCTGGTGCCTTCCAGCACCTGTACCATGCCGAAGAAGCCCATGGGGTTGCCGCGCTGGATCTGGTCGTAGAGGAAGGCCACCATCAGCTCGATGGGCAGGCCGGGCCGGCCGTGGCGCACCGCCTCGGCGTCACCGCCGCAGGCGCGGATGTCGTTCAGGATCCACTCCTGGTGGCCGTACTCCTCGTCGATGTACTCCCGGATGGCGCCGCGCACCCATTCGTACTCCTGTCCCAGCTTGCCGCCGGTGGCCATCAGGAGCGGCACAGTATGGCGCACGTGGTAGTAAGCCTCTGCCAGGAAGGCGAGGTAGGTCTCCCGGCTGATGTCGCCGCGGCGGCAGGCCTCGATGATGGGGGCATTGAACAGGTGCTCGCGCTCGGAGGCGGTGGCTTGTTGCAGGGTCTGGTAGAAGCTCATGAGGTCTCTCCTGTGAGGCCTTGGGTCAGGCATTGGTCGATCTGCCGGGAAAAGTGGTGATAAATCTCGTTGCGACGGGGGCGGCCGTTGGCGGTCAGCAGGCCGGGGTGCTGATCCAGCGCCACCGGCAGCCAGTGATGGATGCGGGCGTAATCGGGCAGTTGCTGGTTGAGCCGGGCAATCTGCTCGGCCAGCTGGAACTGGGTGCCCGGCAGCGGCTGGATCAGGGCCACGTTGGCGGGCTGGCCGTCACCGAAGATCACGATGCGGGCGATGGCCGGGCAGAGCTGGGCCTGGGCCTCCACCCATTCGGGGGAGAAGTTGCGGCCAAAGGCGGTGATCTGCACGTTCTTCTTGCGCCCCGTGATGTGGAGAAAACCATCCTCGTCGATCCGCCCCAGATCACCGGTGGCGATGAGCGGGATGGCGGGCGCCTCTTCCCCCAGATAGCCGAGCATGGCGCTGCCGCTCACCATGACTTCGCCGTCGGCGGCGATAGTCACCTGGCAGTGGGGCAGGGGGCGGCCGACGCTGCCCGGACGGTCGGCGTCCGGGCCGTTGAGCGCCACGACAGAGCCGCATTCCGACAGGCCATAGCCCTCATAGACAGGGAGCCCCAGAGTGCGGGCATGTGCGATGAGCTCGGGGGCCACCTTGCCGCCACCGACGGCGACGAAGCGCAGCCCCTTGAGCCGCTCGGCCAGGGCCGGGGTAATGGCGCACAGCGCCAGCAGCAGGCGCAGCAGCTCGGGCACCAGCACCAGGCTGTGGCTGGGCCAGCGCGCCAGGGCCTGGCCCAGCATGGCCGGGTTGAGGGTGCTGGAGCCGGTGAAGCCCAGCTCGCCGAGGGACGGGATGCGGCTGCAGGCGCCAGTGAGCAGCGGCACGTACAGACCGGTCAGATTCTCGAGCAGGGTGGCCAGGGGCAGCAGGGTCAGGTGCTGTTCGACCCGGGCAGGGGCGACCCGCAGGGCCAGGGACTCGCAGACCGCCGTCATCTGGGCAAGGGAGAGGCAGACCCCCTTGGGCTGGCCCGTGGTGCCCGAGGTATAGGTGATCTTGGCGGTGCCCGCCGGCAGCTCGGGCAGGCTGGCGGGGGTACGGCGCCACAGGGGCAGCGCCTGTTCATCCGGCCTGCCCGTCATCAGGATGAGGGGGGCGGCTGCCTGCCAGGCCTCATGCTCGGGGCCCACCAGGGCATCGGCCCCGCTGCTCTCCAGCAGCCATGCCTGCTGGGCCGGGCTGAAGAAGTGGGGCACCGGGATGACCACTATGCCGGCCCGGGTGCAGGCCAGATCGATCAGCGCCCAGGGCAGGCCGTTGTCGAGCTGCAGGGCCAGGCGGCGAATGCCGGCTTGCCGCAGGCGGTCGGCCAGGTGCTGGATCTGCTGCCACAGGGTCTGGTAATCCAGCTCGCCCTGGCTGCCTTGCAGTGCCGGTTGGCTCGGCGTCAGGCCGGCGTGGCGGGCGATGGCGTCGAACAGGCTCATTGGGCGCACCTCTTGTCATGGCCAGCCTGGTTAAAAAGCATGGGCATGGGCCCCAGCAGGTTGAGCAGCAGGCTGCTCTGGGCGAGCACCTCGCGCCCCTGGTTGATGTCCCCGGCCATCACCTTGGGCTGGCAGCGGTAGTACTCCCCCCAGGCGCTGGCGTCTTCCCCCACCTGATGGGCCTGGGCGGGGGCCAGCTCCACCGGGTTGAGGCGCAGCCGGGCAAAGCTGTTGCGCAGCTTGGCGGTGCCGGTGAACACCACGTAGTCGAGGGCGTTGTCACACAAGAGCCGGCACAGGGCGGCAAACATCAGGCGGGCATTGCCCGGCTCGCTGCAGGCCAGGTTGCCCACTTCGATGATGCGGCTGCGGGCCGGACGTACCCCGAGGCGGGTTTCGATGGCGGCCTCGATGGGTTGCTCCAGATACTGCTCCAGATAGAGGGGCTGCCCACCCTCGCCGTTGCAGGCCTGGTTGAGGCCACAGGCGCCGACCAGCACCCCATCGGCCCGGTAGAGCCCGAGCAGGCAGGGCAGAAAATGGGGGATGCGGGCGTTGAATTCGAGGGTGTAGGCGGCCTGGATATAAGCTTGCAGCGCCATGACCTGCTGCGGGGAGTCGGCCAGGATCAACCTGTAGGGGGCTTGGATCTCTATGGTCATGGTTGGCTCCTTCTCTTGGGATGGCTTGAGAGTAAAAGGGCAAACTTAAGAAACCCTTAAGGAGTAAAAAAAGTTGTCAGGGAGGCGGCGGGCAGGCAATCTGCGCGGCTGTCACCCAGGAGGATCCGTCATGTCATCAAGCGCCAGCTGCCCCCTCTGCTCGGCTCGCCACAGCTACCCCCTGCCGGTGGCGGGCAAGCGCTATCACCGTTGTCTGGACTGCGAGCTGGTCTGGCTGGATGAGGCGGATCACCTTGACGAGGGCGCCGAGAAGGCGGTCTATGACGGGCACGACAACCAGGTGGACGATCCCCGTTATCGCGGTTTTCTGATGCGGGCCTTCGGCGAGGTGCTCTCCCGGGTGAGCCCTCCTGCCAGCGGCCTCGATTTCGGCTGTGGTCCCGGGCCTGCCCTCATCGCCATGGGGCGGGAGGCGGGCTTTGAGATGGCGGGTTACGACAAGTTCTATGCCGACCGGCCCGAGCTGCTGACGCGGCAGTATGACTTCATCACCAGCACCGAGGTGATCGAGCACATCGCCACCCCGCGCGCCGTGCTGGACCGGCTCTGGGGCTGCCTCAAACCCGGCGGCCTGCTGGTGTTGCAGACCCAGAGGGTGCTGGGAGACGAGCGTTTCAGGCAGTGGCGCTACCGCCACGATCCGACCCACATCGTCTTCTTCGCCGAGTCCTCGTTCCGCGCCCTGGCAGCCCGCTGGCAGGCGCAGCTCGAGTTTCCCCACGCCGATGTGGCCGTGCTCGTCAAACCCTGAGACGGGCGTTTTCATTTGGCCATGAGTTGGGCATGCTGGTGGCCTGAAACCTAGGAACGGATGCCCCTATTTCCATGTCGATCCCCCATTTGTCATTGCAAGACGCCCGCCACCTGCAACTCGCCGCCCAGGGGCTGCTGACCCCGCGCCGCGCCAAGGCTTCTCCCTCCGATCTGCTGGCCTGCATCAGGCGCATGGCGCTGCTGCAGATAGACACCATCTCGGTGGTGGCTCGCAGCCCCTATCTGGTGCTGTTCAGCCGGCTCGGCCATTACGATCCGCGCTGGCTGGAGCAACTGCTGGTCGATGGCGAGATCTATGAGTACTGGGCCCACGAGGCCTGCTTCGTCCCCCGGGAAGATTACCGGCTGTTGCGCCATCGCATGCTGGATCCCGCCGCCATGGGCTGGAAGTTCTCCGCCCAGTGGCTCAAGACCCACGGCGGCGAGATAGAGCAGATAGTCGAGCGGATTCGTCGGGATGGCCCGGTGCGGGCCGCCGATTTTGAGCGCAAGGAGGGCAAGGGCAACGGCTGGTGGGACTGGAAGCCCGAGAAGCGCCACCTGGAGGTGCTGTTCACCGCAGGGCGCCTGATGGTGCGCGAGCGGCGCAACTTCCAGCGGGTCTACGATCTCGCCGAGCGGGTCATGCCCGAGTGGGACGACGGGCGGGATCTGCCGAGCCCTGAGCTCGCCCAGCGGGACATGGTGCGGGCCAGCTGCCGGGCGCTGGGGCTGGTCAAGACCGGCTGGGTGGCGGATTACTACCGGCTCAAGCGAGGCAAATACGACTCCCTGCTCCATCAACTGGCGGACGAGGGGGAGCTGTTGCCGGTGCGGGTGGAGGGGTGGCAGCACGGCGCCTTCGTGCACGCATCGCTCTTTGATGAGCTGGCCCGGGCCCAGGCAGGCAGCCTCAAGGCGACCCACACCGCCGTGCTCTCCCCCTTCGATCCCCTGGTGTGGGATCGCAAGCGGGCCAGCGAACTCTTTGGCTTTGACTACCGCATCGAGTGCTACACTCCGGCCCCCAAGCGCCAGTACGGCTACTTCGTGCTGCCCCTGCTGCATCGCGGCAAGCTGGTGGGGCGTCTGGATGCCAAGGCCCATCGCAAGGAGGGGGTGTTCGAGGTCAAGAACCTCTATCTGGAAGCCGGGGTCAGGGTGACGCGCACCCTGGCGCAGGATCTGGGGAAGGCGCTGCAAAAGCTGGCCGACTGGCACCAGACCCCGACCCTGAAACTTGGCGCCATCCCTGCGCCCCTGCTGGCCCTGTGGCCAACGCCGGGCCCTTAGCCCGCCCGCTGCATATCAGCCAAACAAAAACCGGGCACTGGGCCCGGTTTTATCATCTGTTGCTGGCAACTTAAGGATTACTGGAGTACCAGCACCATCAGCAGGCCGACCGTGATGGCGGACACCAGGAAGGCGAAGCCATAGAACACATAGTGGTGCAGCTTGGTGGTGTGGATCCCGAGATCATGCAGGCCGTGGTAGATGCGGTGCATGCCGTGCCAGATGGGCAGGGCTATGATGACCAGCAGGATGCAGGCACCCCACCAGGAGCTGGCGAAGGCGAGCACGCGCTCGTAGCTCATGGTCTCCACGTCCATGATGCCCATGGGCACCAGCAGACCGGTAATGAGGACAATCACCGGCAGCAGCATGGCAACCACCATGCCACCGGCACCAAAGAGTCCCCAGTAAATGGGTTCGTCAGAACGTCTCATCATTAATCTCCTCAAGCCACGATGATCAGGATCAGCAGGGATACCGCCGCCAGTGCCACATATTGGGCGATGACGATTGGCTTCTCCGGCACCAGGTCTTCGCCACGGAAGATGCGCATGGCCTTGGGGGCCAGTGCGAACCAGGTCTTGGCGTGGAACAGGCAGGCGGCCAGGGCGATAACGTGGAACAGGATGGCGATGGGGCTCTGCAGGGACTCCAGCCAGCCGTTGAACGCCTCCTGACCCTGCACCAGACGCATCAGACCCCACATCAGCACCACGGCGTAGATGGAGACGAAGATGCTGGTGCCTTCGCGGATCATGTAGCCGGTGTAGAAGGCATTCTTCAGCCACCAGTCTTTCTTCATCTCGCGCACGTAGGGCTTACGTTTGCTTTGGGTGTTGTTCATGGTCTCACTCCTCAATCCGGCTTGAACATGGCGATCATGTAGTCCTTGGCGCTCTCGACCTTGCCAAGCTGGATGGCGGCGGCCGGGTCCACGCCTTTCGGGCACACGTCAGAGCAGTAACCCACGAAGGTACAGCCCCAGACGCCCTCGTCCTGGCTGATGATCTTCATCCGCTCCTTGGACGCGCTGTCGCGGTTGTCGGCGTTGTAGCGATAGGCCAGCGCCAGGGCCGCCGGGCCGGTGAACTTCTTGTTGATGCCATACTGCGGGCAGGCGGCGTAGCACAGACCGCAGTTGATGCACATGGAGAACTGGTGATACTTCGCCATGTCGGCCGGGGTCTGGGTGTACTCGCCGTCGCACAGGCTGCGCGGCTCGCTCGGGATGATATAGGGCTTGATGCTCTCCAGCTTCTCGATGAAATCGGACATGTCGACCACCAGGTCGCGTTCGATCGGGAAGTTGTTGAGGGGCTCTATGGTCATCTTGCCCGGCAGGTAGTCCCGCAGGAAGGTCTTGCAGCCCAGCTTCGGAATGCCGTTGACCATCATGCCGCAGGAGCCGCAGATCGCCATCCGGCAGGACCAGCGGAAGCTCAGGGTGGAGTCCAGCTGATCCTTGATGTACTGCAGCGCATCCAGCAGGGACATCTCTTTCAGGTAAGGCACCTGGAAGGTCTGCATCCAGGGCTCGTTATCCTGCTCGGGACGGTAGCGCAGGATTTCAATTTCGATCATCTCAGCCATTCTTCTTAGCCTCGTCTTGTTTCTCACCCTCGGAACCGTACACACGCTTCGCCGGTTGGGATTTAGTGATCTTCACATCGGAGTAATCGATGGTCGGGGCCCCTTCCGGTGCATAGAAGGAGAGAGTGTGCTTGAGGAAATTCACGTCATCACGCTCCTCATAACCGTCCAGACGCTGGTGGGAGCCACGAGACTCTTTACGGTTGATGGCGGAGTGGGCCATGGCTTCGGCCACGTCCAGCATGTAGCCCAGTTCGATGGCGTACAGCAGATCGGTGTTGAAGACAGAGGACTTGTCGTTGATCTTGATCTTCTTGTAACGGGCTTTGAGCTCGTTGATCTTGTCGATGGTGCCCTGCATCAGCTCTTCGGTACGGTAGATACCGACGCCAGCTTCCATGGACATGCCCAGCTCGTTGCGGATGTCGGCCGGGTTTTCGGTCCCGTCGATGTCCATCAGCGAGAGGTGCTGCTTGATCAGCGCCTCTGCCTTGGCGGCCAGCGCTTCGGTGTTGCCGTGCTGCTGGGTCGCCGCGAATTCGGCTGCCTGTTCACCGGCCACCTTGCCGAATACCACTATCTCGGACAGGGAGTTGGAACCCAGACGGTTGGCACCGTGCAGACCGACGGAGGCACACTCGCCAGCGGCGTAGAGGCCGGGCATGCGGGTTGCGCACTTGCCGTCAGTTTCGATGCCACCCATGGTGTAGTGGGCAGTCGGACGGACCGGGATCGGCTCCTTGACCGGATCCACACCCACGTAGGCCTTGGCCAGTTCGCAGATGAAGGGCAGGCGCTCTTTCAGGTACTTCTCGCCGAGGTGGCGCAGGTCGAGGTGAACCACGTCGCCCATGGGGCCCTGGATCACGCGGCCTTTCTGCTGCTCCTGCCAGAATGCCTGGGAGAGACGATCGCGCGGACCCAGCTCCATGTGCTTGTTCTTCGGCTGGCCGACTGGGGTTTCCGGGCCCAGACCATAGTCTTGCAGGTAGCGGTAGCCATCCTTGTTGAGCAGGATGCCACCCTCGCCACGACAGCCTTCGGTCATCAGTATGCCGGTGCCCGGCAGGCCGGTCGGGTGATACTGGACGAACTCCATGTCACGCAGGGGCACGCCATGACGGTAGGCCAGCGCCATGCCGTCGCCGGTGACTATGCCGCCGTTGGTGTTGTAGCGGTAGACTCGACCGGCACCGCCGGTGGCCAGCACCACGGACTTGGCCTGGATGAAGCGGGTGATGCCGTTCTGGATGTCGAAGGTCAGTACCCCCTGGACGCGGCCATCGTCCACGATGAGATCCAGACAGAAGTGCTCGTCATAGCGCTTGATGGTCGGGTACTTGATGGAGGTCTGGAACAGGGTGTGCAGAATGTGGAAACCGGACTTGTCTGCGGCGAACCAGGTGCGCGGGATCTTCATCCCGCCGAAGCGGCGGACGTTGGCCTTGCCATCCGGCTTGCGGCTCCAGGGGCAGCCCCAGTGCTCCAGCTGGATCATCTCGTTGGTGGCGTTGTTGACGAAGTACTCGACCACGTCCTGCTCACACAACCAGTCGCCACCGGAGACGGTGTCGTTGAAGTGGTTTTCGAGGGAGTCGTCATCACGGACGACGCCTGCGGCGCCACCTTCGGCGGCCACGGTGTGGCTGCGCATCGGATAGACCTTGGAAATCAGGGCGATTTCCAGCTCCGGGTGGGCTTCTGCAATGGCGATTGCGGCACGCAGGCCACCGCCACCGGCACCGATGATGGCAACATCGGTCTTGATAATATCCACATCTGCCTCCTTAGGGATAGATTTGCTGGGCACGATTTTGCTCTATGAAAAAAATTCAGGCTTGATGCAAGTCAAACTGCTTTGTTTTAGTGCTTGGCAACGGTGATTTTTATTACAACCACCCCATTCCTTGGATGAAAATGCCGTCATTATCGCCATCCATCAGTGATCTGGATCAGCCGTACTCGCTACTCTGATGATTTTAACCCCAAGATTGTACGTAGTTTTCTTTCAAAAAAATGAGAAATGCCTCTCTTTTTAGGTATTGCCCCTAAAGTTTTTAAGTTTTTTATCAAAAATGTTTAGTGATAACTATTATCACCTTGGGGATGCTAAAAAAACATCGAAAAAAGTAATGCGAATATAGTCAGGGCAGGCACCAGTCGCGTCAGAATGATACTCGAATGGAGAGGCGGATCACAGAGTGTCCGGTGTCGAAAGGGAATTATAACCATTGAAACGAAAAGGGTTTATAGAAAAAAAGGGGCCTGGACGGCCCCTTTTCATTGTCTCGATCAGATGCGGAACATGCCGACCTGATTGTTGAGCTCACCTGAAATATTTTTAAGTTGAGCCGAGAGATTGCGGGAGCTGTCCGCATCCACCGCCAGCTCGTCCGAGACGTCCTTGACCGCCTGGATATTGCGGCTCACCTCGTCGGTCACCGCCCGCTGCTCCTCGGCGGCACTGGAGATCTGGGTCGCCATGTCGGAGATCTGGTTGATGGAGGTGGTGATCTGCTCCAGGGCCTGGGTGGCATCGTTGGCATCTTCCACGCTGTTCTGGGCCAGCAGCTGGCCCTCGTGCATGGTACTGACGGCCCCCTGGGTGTTGCGCTGCAGCGTCTCTATCATGCTGCGGATCTCGACGGTGGAGCTGTGGGTGCGTTGTGACAGCACCCGCACCTCGTCGGCGACCACCGCAAAGCCGCGACCCTGCTCACCGGCCCGGGCGGCCTCGATGGCGGCGTTGAGCGCCAGCAGGTTGGTCTGCTCGGCGATGCCCTGGATGGTGGAGAGGATGGTGTTGATCTCCTGGGCGTTCTTCTCCAGCTCCTGGATGATGCCTGAGGCCTGCTTGACCTGGGTGGCGAGATCCGTGATGGAACGCTGGTTGCGGGCGATCACCTGCTTGCCGTGCTCGCAACTGCTGGAGGAGCTGCGGGCTGCCTCCGCGGTCTGCTCGGCATTGCTGGCGACCTCGACGGCAGTGGCGGACATCTCGTGTACCGCTGTGGCTATCTGGGAGATCTCGTTCTGCTGGCGCGCCAGACCCTGGTTGGATTTCTCCGCCATGTCGTGGGAGGACCTGGCCTGCTGGTTGAGCTGCCCGGAGGAGTTGGAGATGTCCTGCACCATGACGTGGATGCGCTCGATGAAGGTGTTGACGTGCTTGGCGACGGTGCCGACCTCGTCTTCCCGCTCGATCTTGATGCGGCGGGTCAGGTCGCCATGGCCGCGGGAGAGATCCGCGATCGCCTCGCCGAGGGTCTTCAGCGGAGCCAGGGAGCTGTTGATGGCCACGTAGGAGAAGCCCGCGACGATGAGGATGGTCAGCAGACCCTGCAGCAGGGCAGAGGTGACCATGCGGGAGACGGACTGGTAGGCGACCGCCTCGTCCACCACTATGCCGAAATACCAGTTGGTATTCGGGATCTCGGTGAGGTCGAACACGCTGGCCTTGCCGCTGATATCCATCTCGGAGATGGTGTTGTCATGGGCCAGCTCGTTGACCTTGGCCGCCGTCAGCTCGGGGGAGAGGGCGGTGGCGGGCTTGAGGGTCAGCGCCTTGTCCGGGTGGGCTATGATGGTGCCGTTGCTGTCCACCAGGATGGCGTAGGTGCCTTCCGAGTTGATGGCCAGCACGTCGCGCACCAGGCCGTCGATGGAGACGTCACCGGCGATGACGCCGTCGGTGTTGCCACGGCTGAAGGGCTCGGCGATGGTGATGATGAGGTTGCCAGACGAGGCATCGGCATAGGGGGCCGTGATGGCGAGCTTGCCGGCGGCCATGGCGTCCTTGTACCAGGGACGCTGGCGCGGATCATAGCCGGCAGGCAGGTTGGTCTGCTTGCTCTGGATCATCCGGCCATCCTTGGTGCCCACATAGACCAGGTCGAAGTTGCCTGCGTTCATGGACTGGGCCAGGTGGCTGAGGGGCTCATCCTCCTTGGTGAAGGCTTCCTTGGTGGCGGTGACGAGATTGATGCGCGCATCGAGCCAGCGGGAGATCCCCTTGACGTTGGAGATGGAGCTGTCGTCGATGAAGCTCCAGATCAGCCGCTGGGTTTCGCTGCGCAGCTGGGTGGTGTTGTACCAGACCTGCAGGCTGGAGATGACCAGGATAATGGCCCCGATGGCGAGGACCAGCTTGTTCTTGATGGATAAATTCATGTTTACATCCTTGTGAGCGTCGGTCTGAGATCTGTGTGGTGTTTGTTATTGTTATGAGCCAACTCTGTATCGGCTGAAAGTGGACTTTATGTATCCCGGTGCACAGGAAATTTTCGATCTTTTTTCACCTCCTGATGGGCCGCCAGGGCGCGCCGATACTCAGCTGAATCGATCTGGTCGGTTGGTAAAGATGCCATCGACACCCATGGCCGCCAAGGCAGCCCCATCACTCAGTTCGTCGACCGTGTAGACCAGGATCTTGAGCCCACGGCGATGGGCATCCGCCACCAGCCCGGCGTCGACAAAATCCACGTCGCAATTCAGGGACCAGGCTCCCAGCTCTTCGGCGAAACGGGCACCGTGCAGCGGCAGGCTGGCGGTCAGGGCGCCAAGCCGGATCTCTGGCCGCAGTGCCTTGAAGTGCGCCAGTTCGGGATGGTGAAAGGAGGAGACGACCCAGTGGGCCGGGGTGAAGCCAAGCTCTGCCTCGGCGCGGAGGGTCAGGGCCGCCACCGGCTCGGCGGTGTGCGCCCCCTTGAGCTCGATGTGCAGCTCGCAGCGCCCCGCCACCAGGCCCATCACCTGCCACAGGGTCGGGATCCGCTCCCCTTCTCCCGCATCCAGGCTCGCCAGATAGTCCCGGGACTGCTCGGTCAGCACCCCGTGGCCGTCGGTGCAACGTTCCAGCCGCCGGTCGTGGAAGACCCAGAGCTCGCCATCTGCCCACTGCACGTCGAGCTCGATGGCGCCGACTCCGAGTGCGATGGCTATCTCCATCGCCTTGAGGGTGTTCTCCGGCGCCAGTTTGCTGGCACCGCGATGGGCAATGATCTGCATTCGTTGCTCCTGTTGTCGTCATTGGGGGATGGTGATGACCCCACCCCGGCCCTCCCCTTCACAAGGGGAGGGGGTCCATCATCCCCGGCTCATCCGAATGTCGATCTGCTGGTGTGGCAGAGGCATGCCGAGCTGGTTGAGTTTCTCCAGGATCAGCGAGTGCACCTCGTGGGTGATCGGCATCCGGTGATCCATGTTGTTGACGTAGAGCCGGATCTCGTAGATGAGGGCCGAGTCGGTGAATTCGATCAGGAACACCTCTGGGGTGGGGGTATCCAGCACCAGAGTGGACTCCTGCACGCACTGCTCCAGCAGCTGTTGTACCCGCTTGGGTTCCTGGGTCAGACCGATGCGAATGCGCAGCTTGACCCGGGTGATGGCGTCAGACAGCGACCAGTTGATGAACTGCTCGGTGATGAAGGCCTTGTTGGGGACGATGATCTCCTTCCTGTCCCAGTCCACGATAGTGGTGGCGCGGGTCTTGATCTTGGTGACGGTGCCGGTCAGATCGCGAATGGTGACGGTGTCACCGAGCCGGATCGGCTTCTCGAACAGGATGATGAGGCCGGAGACGAAGTTCGCGAAGATCTCCTGCAGACCGAAGCCCAGGCCCACCGAGAGCGCCGCCACCAGCCACTGGGTCTTGGACCAGTCGATGCCGAGCATGGAGAAGCCGGTGAGGGCGCCGATGAGGATCACCAGATACTTGCTGACCGTGGTCAGGGCGAAGCCGGTGCCGGGGGAGAGGCTCAGGTGCTGGAGCAGGGTGAGCTCCATCAGCCCCGGCAGGTTGCGGGCGGTGACCACCGTCAGGATGAAGGCGAAGGCGGTCAGCATCAGATCCTGCAGGGTGATGGCGGAGAGCTGCTCTATGCCGGCCACCTTGCTGCTCACCTGCCACACCTCGATGCTGCTGAGGAAGCTGAAGGCGGAGTTGAGATCCGACCATTGCACCACCACCAGCATGGTGAAGCCCAGCATCAGCAGGGTGCGCACCAGACCGAGGGACTGGGCGCTGATGGTGTCCAGATCCAGCTCGGGCTCCTCCACCGCGTCCGGGATCTCGGAGCTCAAGTCGTCCTCGTCACGCTCCCGCTGGGCCAGGATCTCGGCCCGCTTGCTCTTGGCGCGATCGAAGGCGAGGCGGCGGCGCTGGATCAGCATCCAGCGATGGGCCAGGTAGTAGATCAGCAGGCAGCCGAGCCCCGCCAGCAGACTCAGCTCCAGCTGGCGCAGCAGGATGCGGGAGGTATAGAAGTAGCCGAACAGGGAGCCCAGCACCGCCAGCAGGGGGGCCAGCATCAGGCTGTTCCAGATGAAGTGGTGCAGCAGGTGGGGCTTGGTCATGTCCGCCTGGCCCCAGGTGAGCGGCAGCCTCTCCCGGTTGAGGCGGGCGAAGAAGAGCAGCAGCCAGAGGGCACCGATGATGAAGGCGAGGCGACCCAGGGAGTCGTAGACGGCGTGCTCCTGATAGCTGTTGGCCATGCCCTGCACGAAGAAGCTGGGGATCAGCACCAGCAGCAGGGTGCGGAACTGGCCCCAGACCCGCTGTACCGGCTCCTTTGGCCAGCGGAAATGGAGGATGAGGATCCCCTTCTCCAGGGTCAGATGGCGGGCGACCAGCAGCGCCAGCAGCAGGAACCAGATCTCGCCAAGGCCCCGGGCCACCGCCACCGCAAAGGGGTATTGCCAGGCGCCGTCCAGCAGGCCGCGCATCATCAGCACCATGGCGGGCAGCGGCAGGGCCGCCAGCAGGGAGCGCACCAGCAGCCGGCTGGTGAGGCTGAACTTGTCCTGGGTCACCTTGCCGATGCGCGGGGCTATGTAGTGGCTGTACTGCACCAGGTGGCGCCCCAGCTTGGCCCAGCACCAGGCCAACACCAGCAGGCCGAGCCCCGCCAGGGTCAGGGTCATGGGGTTGTTCTCCACTATGGCCCTGGGCAGTTGCAGCCAGTTGACGGGATCGAGCAGCAGGCTCAGGGCGGTGGGCACGCCGAGCAGGACGGCCGGGGTGAGCGGGCGTACGTCCGGCATCCAGAACAGGTGGCTGGCGCTGATCTCGCGGATCTCGTCGATCTTGCTGTTCTGGCGGCTGTAGAGCAGCTTGAGCCGGGTCTGCTCCTGAATGAGGGTATCCGAGGCGTCGTTGAGCCGGGTCAGCAGCTGGCGCCTGGCCTTGAGCAGGTTGTCGAGCACGGCGCGCTGGGCCCTGTCCAGGGTGATCTCATCCCCGCTCAGCAGGTTGTTGCGGATCTGCACGGGATCCTTCAGGGCATCCTGCTCTGTCTCGTATTGGTACTTCGCCATGCGCGCCTTGACGATGTCGGACTCCAGCTTCTCCAGGGGGAAGTAGGCAGGCAGATCCGCCAGCTTGCTGCGCAGGTTTTCGCCGTAGGCGTTGCTTATCTGCAGCCACTCCAATTGCTCCCGCACCGAGTTGACCAGATCGCTCAGCCCTGACAGGGAGGTGTCGATGCCGCGCTGTTCGTCCTGTACCCGCTCTATCTGATCTTCCAGGGCGCCGAGTTGCAGGGAGAGTGCCTGGTTCTGCTGTTGCTGCTCCTGCAGCAGGGGCAGATCCGAGGTGAGCTGCCGGCGCAGCCGCTCGCTCTCCGCCAGCGCCTGCTCCGTTTTTTCTCGCCGCAGCTGGTTTTGCTGGTTGAGCAGGCTGTTCTGCCATTCGTCCTCGTCCGTGATGGCGAGGTTGAGCTCCTGCAGCTTCAGCTTGCCGAGATCGTTGCGTTGCTGGGCGGAGAGCTGCTCCAGCTCCAGCATCTGGATCCGGTCGGAGAGGCTCTGCTCCTTGAGGCGGGTGGCCAGTTGCTGGGCCTCCTGCAGCCTGTCCGACTCGTTGCTGAAGCTCAAGCGATCGAGCTGGGAGCGGGTCTGCAGCAGCTGCTTGCGCAGTTCATCGACCCGGACATGGTACTCCTGGCCCGTGCTCTCCAGCTGGTTGAGGCTGTCGGTCACCGCCTGGCGCTCCTTGCGCAGGTTGATCTGGCGGTTGCTGCTCAGGCTGATGGCCTGGCGCAGCGCCTCCTCCTTGAGGGAGGAGAGGGGCGGGCGGGACTGGGGCTGATAGTTGTGCAGGCTCTCCTTGAGGCGGGCCGACTCCTTGGGATAGTCGATGAGGATCTGCTGATAGGCCTTGCCCTGCTCCCGGTAGCGCTGGGCATCCCGGGCATACTGCAGCGCCTGCTGATAGCTCTCCCGCAGTTGCTGGTTCTCGGGGCTGTCGGTCTTGGGGACGCTTTGCAGCAACTCTTCCACCTGGGTGACGGCATCATCGGCCTGGGCAGCGGAGAAGGGGAGCAGGCTGAGACAGAGCATCAGGCAGAGCAGGCGTTGCAACATGGCGCACGTTTCCGTTCATGAGAAGTCGCCTTAGCCTAAAGCAGGGGCAGGGGTGGGTAAAGCCTTCCACATTAATGATCTGCAACATAAATAACGGGTGATCCGGGTCTTGTTTGGCTATTATTCTGGCCGTTCCCCTCCCTTGAGCAATTTATGTCCACTGTCGAGCTGGGCACGGCCCCCCTCTCTCGTCTCTTTTTGCGTTACGTCACCCCGACGGTGGCCGCCATGCTGGTCACCGGCATCTACGTCACCATAGACGGCATCTTCGTCGGCCATATCCTGGGTCAGGACGGCCTGGCGGGCATGATGCTGGCCTACCCCATCTGCGCCGTGCTCTATGCGGTGGGGGCGCTGATCGGCATGGGCTCATCGTCGCTCGCCTCGTTCTATCTGGGCAAGGGGGAGCAGGCCAAGGCGCGCCACATAGTCGGCAACGCCCTGGTGATGGTGCTCATCGCCTCCGCCGTGCTCGCCTTCATCGGCATCCGGTACGGCAAGGAGATGCTGACCTGGATGGGGGCCGAGGGGGTCATCTTCGACGCCGGGTTCGCCTACCTGCAGTGGTACGCCTGGCTCGGGGTCTTTGCCGTGCTCTCCATGGCGTTCACCGCCCTGCTGCGCAACGACGGGCGACCCGGCCTCACCACCTGGATCCTGGTGGGGGGTGGCGTGCTCAACGTGCTGCTCGACTACCTGCTGATGGCGGTGATCCCCTGGGGACTGGCGGGGGCGGCGATTGCCACCATGCTCTCCCAGGCGGTGACCGGCGGCCTCTGTCTGTGGCACTTCTTCACCCCCCGCAGCCAGCTGCGCATCCGCTGGGATACCCTGGTGCCGGACTGGCGCCTGATGGGGGAGACATTGCGACTCGGGGTGTCGAGCTTCCTGATGTACCTCTATCTGTCTGTGGTGCTAGCGCTGCACAACAAGGCGCTGCTGTCGGTCGGCAGCTCCCTGCACGTGGCCGCCTACGGCGTCATCAGCTACAGCGAAGCCTTCTTCTATCTCATCTTCGAGGGGATCGCCATGGGCATCCAGCCCATCGCCAGCTTCAATGCCGGGGCGGGTAACTGGCAGCGGGTGCTGCGGGTGCGCAACCTGGCGCTGGGGGTGACCCTGGGGGTGGCGCTGTGCGGCATGATACCGCTCTATGTCTGGCCCGAGGGGGTGGTCTATCTGTTTGCGGGCGACAACGCGGCCCTCCTGCCGGTGGCGACGCTCGGCATCTGGCTCTACTTCTGGGGGCTGCCGATGGAAGGCCTGCTGCTGGTGGGGGCCACCTATTTCCAGGCCATCAACCGGGCCCGCATCGCCTCCCTGCTCACCGGGGGCAAGCTGGTGCTGATTGGCGGCTTCCTGTGGGGCTTCTCCTCCCTGTGGGGAGTGGCCGGGGTCTGGCTGGCGCTGCCCACCTGCAGCACCCTACTGGTACTGGTGATGTGGCGGGCCATGGGCAAGGAGGCCGGGTAGCATGCCGCAGCTCCGTGACTAGCCCCCTCTCTCCATGAACGACAAAGGCAGCCCGGGCTGCCTTTGTCGTTTCGTGCTGCCCGGATCAGGGCTTGAAGGCGCCGATGAAGATGGCGGGGTCGACGCGGGCATCGTTGAGGCTGACGTTCCAGTGCATGTGGGGACCGGTGGCGCGACCGGTGGCGCCGACCCGACCGACGATGCCGCCGCGAGGCAGGCTCTGGCCCAGCGTCACGTCCACCTTGGACATGTGGCAGAACATGCTGATGAGCCCCTGACCGTGATCGACGAACACCGTATTGCCATTGAAGAAGTAGTTGCCGATGAGGATCACCTTGCCAGCGGCCGGTGCCTTGATGGGGGTACCGGCACCGACCGCGAAGTCGAGGCCGGAGTGGGGGTTGCGCTCCTCGCCGTTGAAGAAGCGGCGCAGCCCGAACGGGCTGGAGAGGGGGCCCTGGACCGGTTTGTCGAACAGCAGGTTGCTCGGCTGGGCCGGGCTGAAGGTCTGGTAGGCCTCGTTCTGTTCGGCCAGCTCACGGTTGATGCGGGCCATGTCCTCGGCCAGCGGATTGACCTGGCGGGTGTTCTTCAGCTTGATGTGCTGCTCACGGTAGTGCTTGTTGCCGACCGTGAAGCCCAGGGTGCGGCCATCGCTCACCTGCAGCTGATGGGGGCCCGCCTGACTCTTGAGCGGAATGCCGACGATGGCAATCCAGTGCCGCCCCTCTTCCCGCACCACCAGGACCGGTTTGTCCTGATAGCGCGCGGCGGGCGCCTTGGGCCCATCTCCCAGCGGCACCACGGCCACGCCCCCCGGCACCGGGTGGTTAAGCAATCGGCTGATGAAGCCGGGTTCGGCATGAAGGGAGGCGCTGCCGAGCAGCAGAACGAGGAAGAACAGGCGGCGCATGGTGGCTCCATCGAACAAGGCGGTGAGATAAAAGGGGGAAAATGATGCCACATTCTTGCCCGGCTGTCCGTCACCTCGGGCCATGGGGTGCGTCAGGGTTTGCCTGGAACAGGGCAGGAGTGAGAACTCTGTGCTATTTACTAATGTGTCACTAAAGGTGTCTTTGAATGGCACCTATGGCGGCAGGCAGCAAGGCACTGGCAGGAGAAAAGCAGTCGCCAGCGCCATCCAGGGACAGGTGGAGGTTGTGATGAAGACGAAGGCTCTCTTGATACTCGGACTCACCATGGGGATGTCGGCACCCGTTGCCGCCTTCAACGGGGTCATTACCATCAATGGCGAGGTGACCGCCGGGACCTGTGCCATCGCGGTCAATGGTGGGACGGCGTCGGCGACCGTGACCCTGCCGACCGTCAGCACCAATGCGCTCGGCAGCATAGGCCAGACCGCGGGGGCGACAGGCTTCAACCTCGCCCTCACCAGCTGCCCGACCACGGGGTCGGTGCGGGCCTACTTCGAAAACATCGGGGTGGAGCAGACCACGGGCAACCTCAGCAACAAGGCCGTCGCCTCGGGCGGCAAGAACCCGGCCCAGAACGTCGAGGTGCAGATCCTCTCGGCCAACAGCACTCCCATCGATCTGAGGACCAACACAGGCAACAACGTGCTGGTCAACTTCAGTGCTACCGGGGGGGCAACCCTCTATTACAGCGCCCAGTACATAGCCACAGGTGCCGTCGGTGCCGGCCTGGTCTCGGCGGATCTCATCTACTCCCTGGACTACCACTGAGCGCTCTGCCATGAAGGCGCTTCGCATCCATCGGCCCCGCAGGGCGGGGCTGATGCTCATGCTCTGGTGCGTGCTGCTCCTGCCCTGGCTGGCCTGGGGCCATGTCCAGATCTCGGGCACCCGGGTCATCTACCCGGCCAACGCCCGTGAGGTCACCCTGGAGCTGACCAACAAGGGGAACACCCCCTCGCTGGTACAGGTGTGGATAGATGCGGGCGATCGCCGCATCCGGCCCGGCGCCGAGGTACTCCCCTTCCTGGTAACCCCTCCCATCACCCGCATCGAGGCCCAGCGTGGCCAGTCCCTGCGACTGGCCTATGTGGGGCAGGGGTTGCCCCAGGATCGGGAGTCGGTGTTCTGGCTGAACGTGCTGGAGGTGCCGCCGAGCGTGAAGTCGACCCAGGCGGGTCAGAATCTGGTGCAGCTCGCCTTCCGCTCACGGATCAAGATGTTCTACCGGCCATCCGGGCTGCCTGGCAATGTCGAGCGCTCCGCCAAGCAGTTGAGCTGGCGCCTGATCCGGCAGGGGGACGGTTACGCACTGCGTGCCAGCAACCCCAGCCTCTATCACGTCAGCATCAGCAATCTGGAGCTGCAGGCGACGGCGTCGTCGCAGCGCTACAGCAACTCAAGTGGCGGCATGGTGGCGCCGGGGGGCAGCTTCGATTTCCCCCTTGAGCCGCTGTCCGGGGTCGTCCATGCCAAGGCCGTGACCTTCTATTGGCTCAACGACTATGGTGCCCGCGAGGTGGGCCAATTCGTCTTCAATTGATCCCGGAAGATGCCGGAGCGGGACCCTGGGGTCGGCGCTCCCGGTGCACAGGCCGGCGCTGAGGGGGAGGTTTGCCGTGACAGCCAGAATGCCCCTCTCTTGCTGCCTTCATGCCACCGTCCTCTGGCACGCCGCCTGCGGTATCTCCCTGTTGCTCTGGGGCGCCCTTGCCATGGGGGAGGAGCTGGCCGGACAAGCGATCAGCCCACCCGCTGACATCGAGTTTGACAGCCGCCTGCTCGACAGCCTGGGGGTCAACATCGACCTGGCCCGCTTCTCCCGTGCCGACTTCATCCCCCCCGGGCGCTATCAGCTCGACATCACCATCAATGGCAAGGAGAGGATAAGCCAGCAGGTGGAGGTGAGAGCGGGGCAGGACCCCGGGACGCCTCTGTTCTGCTTTCATCCGGATCAGCTGACCCAGTGGGGGCTCTTGGTCGACAAGCTGCCCGACCAGGGGGCGGTGCAGCAGCAACTTCGGAGCGACTGCATCGAGGTGGGGGCCCTGGTGCCCGGCGCCAGCTTCACCTTCGATCTGGCCAGTCTGAGCGGGGCACTCAGCCTGCCCCAGGCTTATCTCGGTCAGGCCAGGCGGGACTATGTGGGGCCTGAGCAGTGGGTGCAGGGGATCAATGCGGCCTTCGTCGGCTATAACGCCAACCTCTATTACAGCGAGCAGGGGAGCACAGGGAAGCCATTGAGCAGCAGCGTCAACTTCAACACCGGCATCAACCTCGGCGCCTGGCGCCTGCGCCACAACGGCTCCTGGCAGGGCAATCAGGGGGGCGGCTATCAGCCTCTCAACAGCTATGCGCAGCGGGATGTCACCTCCCGCAAAGCCCAGCTGACCCTGGGGGAGTACTTCACCCCGGGCGACAGCTTCGACAGCGTGCCCTTCACCGGCGTGCAGCTCGCCAGCGACGACGCCATGCTGCCGGATTTCGAGCGGGGTTTTGCCCCCGTGGTGCGCGGGGTGGCCCAGAGCAATGCCAGGGTCACCATACGGCAGGGCAGCGCCCTCATCTATGAAACCCAGGTCGCCCCCGGCGCCTTTGCCATCGACGATCTCTACGCCACCAGCTTTGCCGGTGATCTGGATGTGACCATCACGGAGGCGGATGGCAGCGAGCGCAGCTTCACCCTGCCGTTCTCCTCCGTGGTGCAGATGTTGCGAGACGACACCTCCCGCTTCAGCCTGACCCTGGGACGCTATCGCAATGATGCGGGCCCCGATGGTCCGGATTTTCTGCAAGGCACCTACAGGCGCGGCTTCTCGGATGCCCTGACCCTGTATGGCGGAACCATAGCCGCCGAGGATTACGGTGCCCTGCTGGGGGGCGTGGCCATGGGCTCGGACTACGGCGCCCTGGCCCTGGATGTGACCGGCTCCTGGGCACGGGCGTTGCCCGCCAGCGCGAACGTGCCCGATTCCCTCGCCGGTCAGAGCTATCGCCTCACCTACAGCAAGCAGATGGAGAGGACCCAGACCTATTTCACCCTGGCCGCCTATCGCTTCTCCAGCGAAGGCTATCTCGACCTCAACGACGTGGCGGCGATACAGGTCCAGGCGCTGGACCGGTTGCAGCGGGAGCGCAATCGCTTCCAGCTCAACATCAACCAGCCGGTGGGGGAGTGGGGGGATCTCTATTTCAACGGCATTCGCCGCGACTACTGGGGGGGCCAGGGGGAGAGCAGCAGCTTCCAGCTCGGCTACAACCGGGGGTTTGACTGGGGCAGCCTGACCCTGTCGGCCAGCCACTCCCTGGACGAGGGGGTGGGGGATCAATACGTGCTGAGCCTCAGCATCCCCATCGGGGACAAGCTGGGATCGCCGCGTCTTGGCAGCACCCTCTCCTATCAGGAAGGCCAGGGCGCCAGCGCCAGACTGGATCTCAACGGAGGGACCCGGGACGGACGCTTCTATTACGGTGTCTATGGCAATCAGAGTCGGGTGAGTGGCAGCTCGGCCCTGAGCTATGGCGCCAACCTGCAGTATCAGACGGCGGCCACCCAGCTGGGGTTGAGTACCAGCCAGGGGGAGGGTTACGCCCAGTACGTGGCCTCGGCCAAGGGAACCCTGTTGGTCCATGAGGAGGGCTGGGTGCTGGGGCAGACGCAAGGGGAGACGATGGCGCTGGTGGAAGCCAAGGGAGCCCAGGGGGCCAGGGTCAGCCACGGGATCGGCAGCGAGGTGGACGGGGATGGCTATGCCGTGCTGGCCGGGCTCAACCCCTATCGCACCAACATCATAGGCCTGGATCCCAGCGGCCTGCCGCTGGATGTGGAGATAGATGGCAGCGCCCAGATGGTCGCCCCGCGCCGGGGGGCCATCGTCAAGCTGGCATACGAGACCCATGTCGGCCAGCCCTTGCTGCTCAAGGCCGTGCGCCAGGATGGCAGTGCGCCGCCCTTTGGGGCCGAGGTGGTCGATGGCCGCGGCGATGCCGTGGCCGTGGTCGGTCAGGGGGGGCTCATCTTCGTGCGTGGCGAGCAGGGGACCCTCCATGTCCAGTGGGGCAGGGAGGGGGATGAACGGTGCCGGCTCGATTATCGGGTCCCTCGGCCGGATCCTGCCGTGCCCTATCAGCAGGTTGCCGCCCGCTGTCTCGCTTCGGGAGCAAGTTCATGAGAGACCCTCTTGATTGCCATGGCTGGCGCCGGGCCCTGGAAGGATACGCCATGCTGTCATGGCTGGCGTTGGGCTCCCTGCTGTGGTGCTCAAGCAGCGAGGCCGCCCTGAACCTGATGCGTACCCGGGTGATCTATGAGGGGGGCTCTGAGGCCAGCCTGATGGTGCGCAACGACGGTAGCGAGCCCAGCCTGCTGCAGGCCTGGATCGATGGCGGCAATGAGCAGCAGGGACCGGCCGATGTCTCGACCCCCTTTCTGGTGGTGCCGCCCATGATGCGGCTGGGGTCGCAGAAGGGGCAGGTGCTGCGCATCCTGGGAGCGGATCTGAGCGGGCTTCCCCAAGACAGGGAGTCCCTGTTCTGGCTCAATGTCCTCGGACTGCCCCCCAAGGCGCAGGCCTCGCAGGGGAGCGTGCAACTGGCGTATCGCACCCGCATCAAGCTGTTCTACCGGCCGTCCGGCCTGGCGGGTTCCCCGGCCGACGCGGTGAGCCGGCTTGGCTGGCAGGGGCTGGCGGGGGGCGGACTTAGGGTCAGCAATCCTGGCCCCTTTCACATCAGCCTGAGCGAGGTGCTGCTGCGCGCACCGCACCTCGCCTGGCGCGAGGGCGGGGTGCTGCCGCCTTATGGTTCCCTGTCGCTTCCCATGGCGGAAGCCGTGCCGACGGGGGCCCGCGGGCGGCTGCGCTGGATAGACGACGATGGCAATTATCATGAGCAGGAATTTGTCCTGGGCAGGCATGGAGGAGAGCGGGATGAGTGACGGCGTCGGCAACCTGGGCCTGCCTTCCTTGCTGGTGGCGGCGCTGCTGTTGCTGGGGAGCTTGTGGGCGGACGAAGCACGGGCCGTCAATGGCCAGTGCACCAGTCCCTTCGTGGCGACCGGCGCCATCACCGCCGATAGCGGTCTCTATCAGCCCGGGGGGACCAACGCTCCCACCTCCTTCTCGACCACGGGCACGGCCACCTGTGATTGCACCGGCATCTCGGTGGGGCTGCTGGTGACCGTCTATTACCAGGGCACCACCAGTCTGCCCACCGTCTCCGATCCTCTGGGGACACTCATCAAGCTCAACCCCTATTTCGGCCTCAAGGTCGAGTTCAATGCGGCAGGGAATTATCGGACTATACCTTTCAACGCGACCAGCAGCGGGTTGCTGGCCGTCTGCATCGGCAACGTGTTGAATCTGGCCTTGGGCGGGATTGATGTTAACGGCGGCCGCTATACCCTGAAACTGCTCAAGGGGGTCACGGGTACCCAGACCTTCAGCGGCACCGTCGCCCATCTCTTCGTGCGCCGCGCCAGTGCGCCGGACACCAGCCCGGTCAATGCCTTCAGCACCCTGGCGATGAACATCAGCGTCACCTCGACGCCGACCTGCCAGTTCCCCGCCGGCACCAGTATTCCCATCGATCTTGGCGCCGTGGCGCAGAGTGCCTTCGTCGAGGGGGAGATCCCCAGGGGCTATGCCCCGCGCAGCGTCAATGTGAGCGTGACCTGCAGCCAGGTCCCGAGTGACTACCTGGTGCCGCTGCAGTACAGCTTCGGGGGGGCGCTCAGCAGCCAGAATCGCTTCATCACCACTAGCCTGGCCGGGGTCGGGGTGGGCATGGTCGAGCAGGATACGCTGACCCCTATTCCATTTGATACTGCCATCGCGGTACCCTACTCGGCGGCCAGCCACAACACCCAATATCAGGTGAGGCTGTATCCGACCCGGTTGCCGGGTCAGGTGGTGCGCACCGGTGCTTACACGGGCACCATCATGGTCACGGTGAGCGTGCCCTGATGACAGGGTTATCTGCCCCTATTTTCGACGAGGTCAATGATGAACAGTGACAGCGCCCTGCGCCGCGAACCCAGACGCCACACCATAGGGCAGGGCTGGATCTGGATCCGCACCGGGTTCGACATCTTCAACAGGGGCATGGGCGCCAGCGTGGCCATGATAGTGATCTGGTTCCTGGTGGGCATGTTGCTGGAACAGCTGCCGGCAGGGGGCTTCATCTCCCAGCTGCTCTACATGGTGTGGGGCGCCGGCTGGGTGGCGGTGGCCCGCCGGGGTCATGAGGGCCACCCCCTGCAGTTCGCCGACTTCTTCGCCGGTTTTCGTCACCGGCTGACCCCGCTGATGCTGGGGGGACTGATGGTGCTCGCCCTGTTCATGGGGATACTGCTCATCTGTGCCTTCATGCTGCATCAGTGGGGCCTGACCGGCCTGCTCTCCCAGGATCCGGAGACCCTGACCCTGACGCCCGAACAGGCGCAGGGGTTCCTGCTCTGCCTGTTGCTGGGGCTGGCCTTGCTGGTGCCCGTGCTGATGGCCATCACCTTCGCTCCTGCCCTCATCTTCTTCCACGGCGTGGGGGCCTGGCAGGCGGCCAGGCTCAGCTTCAAGGGCTGTCTGTGCAACATGTGGCCCTTCCTCTGGTGGGGGCTGCTGGGGGCCGTGCTGATTTTCTTTGGCGCGCTTTTGATGCTGGTGGGTCTGCTGGTGGTGTTGCCGGCCATCAACTACTCCATCTACGCCGCCTATCGCGACATCTATGTGGACGAGGAAGCTGCCGACGACGGCGAGTCGCCGGTCAAGGCGTTTGGCTTCGAGGCATAAGCCGACACAGGATGACAGGGGCCGACAGGCCCCTTTTTCATGGGCCCTCAGCGGGCCTGCCACAGGGGATCGTCCGCCATGTGCGCGATCAGGAAGTCGAGGAAGCTGCGCAGCAGGGGGGACATCTGCTTGCGGGTGCCATAGACGGCATAGACGCCGAGCTGCTTGGGCTGCCACTGGGTCAGCAGAGGCACCAGGGCGCCGCTCTCCAGGTGGGCCTGCACCGAGTAACGGGGTTGCAGGCTGATCCCCGCCCCATCCAGGGTCGCCGCCAGCAGCAGGTTGGAGATGTTGGCGCTGAGGTTGCCGCTCACCGGCACGGACTCCGGGCCCCCGGGCCCCTGAAATTCCCACAGGCTCTTGCCGAAATAGGTGTAGGTGAGGCAGTTATGCAGGGCCAGATCCTGCACCTGCTGCAAAGGCGCATGGCGGGCCAGATAGGCGGGGCTGGCGCAGACGACGGAGTGGCAGGTGCCGAGGCGGCGCGCCACCAGGTTGGGATCCAGATCGTTGGTGATGCGCACCGCGAGATCGATCCGCTCCTCCACCAGGTTGACGGTTCTGTCCAGCAGCAGGATGTCGATGGCCGTACCGGGGTAGCGAGCCAGGTAGTCGTCCGCCACCTTGACCAGCAGGGCTTCCGAGAGAGAGTAGCTGCTGGTGATGCGCAGTTGCCCCTTGGGGGCCTCGTCACTGCGGATGGCCAGATGCTCCATCTCTTCCCCCAGCGCCAGCATGGCCCTGGCCCGGTTCAGTGCCTCTTCCCCCGGTCCGGTCAGGCTCAGCCGACGGGTGGTGCGGTGCAGCAGTCTGGCCCCCATCCAGCGCTCCAGCTCGGCCAGATAGCGCGAGACCATGGCGCGGGACATTTCCAGTTTCTCTCCGGCGCCGCTCAGGCTGCCCTGTTCGACCACGCAGACGAAGACCCGCAATGCGGTCAGTCGGTCCATGCTCAGTGCCTCTATATGTTCGATATGTGCAACAGTTATGCGCTTTTTATGCTGTATTTGCACATTAGGAGATCCAATACACTGTGTCCATCACATGAACCCCGAATACTTAATGAGGAATAGATGATGAACAACACCCTGGTCCGCAACCTGACTCTGGCCACCACCCTGTTGAGTGGTGCCGCGCTGGCCGCTCCCCTGAATGTGACCGTCTACAACCCTGGCGAGAAGGCGATCTTCCCGGTCTCCTCCTCACTGGTGACCGGTGACAAGGAGGCGATCCTGATCGATGCCCAGTTTGACGTGCAAAATGGCCAGGCGCTGGTCGAGATGATCAAGCAGAGCGGCAAGAAGCTGACCACTGTTTATATCAGTGCCGGTGACCCCGACTTCTACTTCGGTCTGGAGCCCGTCATGGCGACGTTCCCGGATGTCAAAGTGCTGGCCGACCAGCATGTGGTTGACCATATCAACCAGACCAAGGATGCCAAGCTGAGCTACTGGAGCCCGATCCTGGGCAAGGGCGCACCGAAGAGTCTGACCGTGCCGCAGGTGATGACTGCCTCCCACCTGACCCTGGATGGCGAGAAGATAGAAATCAAGGAGATGAACACCCCGAATGCCTACCTCTGGGCTCCCTCCATCAAGACGGCGTTTGGCGGCGTGCCGGTATACAGCGGGGTGCATGTCTGGATGGCGGACAGCCAGACCAAGGCGGCCCGCAGCAACTGGGTCAAGGCGCTGGACAACCTGCTGGCCTTGAAACCCGAGCGCGTGGTACCGGGCCACTTCCTGGGCACCGCGCCCAAAGGCACTGCCGCCGTGACCTTTACCCGTGACTACGTCCAGCGCTTCGAGCAGGCGTTGGCCTCCGCCAAGAACAGCGATCAGCTGATCGACGGCCTGAAGAAGGCGTTCCCGTCCCTGCCGGTGGACGATGGCCTGGCCATAGGTGCCAAGGTCAACATGGGCGAGATGAAGTGGTAATGGCCTGAGTCCCTTTCCCTGTGTTTTTACCGGGCCCGAGGGCCCGGTTTTTTATCCAAGATTGAAGCGAGAATGACGATGAGCGAACAACAAACTACCCTCCATTATGTCTATGACCCCCTCTGTGGCTGGTGCTATGGCGCCGCCCCCCTGCTCGAGGCCGCAGCCGGGATCCCGGATTTGCAGATCGCGCTGCATGCGGGCGGCCTCTGGCTGGGCCCGCGCCGCCAGCCCATGGGCCAGTCCCTGCGGGACCATGTCCGCCCCCATGACGAGCGGATCCAGGCCCTGACCGGCCAGCCTTTCGGTGAGCGCTACTTCAACGAGCTCCTGCTCAGGGACGGCCTCCTGCTCGACTCAGAGCCCCCCATCCGGGCCATACTGGCGGTCACCGAGCTGGGTGGTGATGGTTTGAGCCTGCTGCATCGCATTCAGCAGTCCCATTACCTTGACGGTCAGTGGGTCGGCGACCAGGCCCATCTCGCGCGGCTGGCGCAGGAGCAGGGGATCGCGCCGGAGGCGTTCGCCCTGGCCTTTGGTCAGGTGGATCTCGCCGGGCATCTGGCCCAAAGCCAGGGCTGGCTGCGTCGGCTTGGCGGGCAGGGGTTCCCGACGCTCGGGCTGATGCGGGGGGGAAGCCTCATCCCGCTGCCCGTCTCCTCATTCTTGGGTGAGCCGCAAGCCTTCGCGAGCCGTCTCGCCGCCCTGATGGCGGCCTGATCCGGGCTATGCCCGGGTTTGCCGCATCGGCCCTCAGGGTCACGGCAATGGGCATGTCGGGTGAGCGGGGCAGGGGAGAGCACTCCCCGTTTCGGGCTTCCCTTGTCCCCCGCACCGTTCTTGGGCATGCTAACGGCCTCTTTGATTGGCAGGATGCAGTACCTATGAACCTTCGCGATCTCGAGTACCTGGTAGCGCTGGAAGAGGAGAAACATTTTCGCAAGGCGGCGGAGCGCTGCTTCGTCAGCCAGCCGACCCTGAGCGGCCAGCTGCGCAAGCTGGAAGATGAGCTGGGGGTGATCCTGATCGAGCGCACCTCCCGCAAGGTGTTGTTTACCCCGGCCGGCGATGCCATGGCCCGGCAGGCCCGCAAGGTGCTCAAAGAGGTGCGCGAGCTCAAGAGCATAGGCCAGCACTTCGCCGAGCCCATGTCAGGCGAGATCCACATCGGCTTCATTCCCACCGTGGGTCCCTATCTCTTGCCCCACATCATTCAGGATCTGCGGGAACACTTCCCCAAGCTGGAGTTCTATCTCTACGAAGAACAGACCCAGGTGCTGCTCAAGCGGCTGGAGGAGGGGGAGCTGGATTGTCTGGTGCTCGCCGAGCTGGAGGGCATGGACGGTTTTGGTTCCATCCCTCTCTATCAGGAGCCCATGTGGCTGGCGGTGCCCCAGCATCACCCGGAGGCGAGCGCCAAGGCGGTGCCCCTGCACAATCTCAAGGGCAAGAAATTGCTGATGCTGGCCGACGGTCACTGCCTGCGGGATCAGGCGATGGGCTTCTGTTTTGCCGCCGGCATCGGCGAGGATCAGCGCTTCAAGGGCACCAGTCTCGAGACCCTGCGCAACATGGTGGCGGCCGGCAGCGGCATGACGCTGGTGCCCAGGCTGGCGGTGCCCGCCAACGCCGAGGAGGGAGGCGTCAGCTATCGTCCGGTGATAGACCCGGTGCCGGGGCGCACCATCTCCCTGCTCTATCGCCACTACTCGGTGCGTCGCCCCTGTTTCAATGAACTGGCCTCCCGCATCTCGGCCCTGATGAAGGGGCTGCTCGGCTGAGGGCAGATAAAAAAACCGGCGCCAGGGCGCCGGTTTTTTTTGCCTCAACGGGCAGCTTAGAAGATGTCGTCGGTGGAGACGGGGCCATCGCTGCTGGAGCCATCGCCGCCGTAGACCTGATTGCCATCGGAGAGCTGGCTCGCATAGCGGGTCGGTTCAGTCCCCTCCTTGAAGAACTCCTCCATGCTGGCGCCATCGGTGCGGTTGGTCAGCAGACCGGTCTCCCGATCGATGCGTACCTGCATGATCCCTTCGGGAACTGGCATCTTGCGCTCGGGCACTTGCTGCAGAGCCGTCTTCATGAAGTCGATCCAGATGGGCTGGGCGGCGCCGCCACCGAATTCGGCCCGGCCGAGACCGCGCTGGTGGTTGTCAAAACCTATCCAGGAGGTGGCCACCAGATTCGGGGTGTAACCGGAGAACCAGGCATCCCTCGATTCGTTGGTGGTCCCCGTCTTGCCCGAGATGTCGTGACGCTTGAGGTCACGGGCCGCACGCCAGCCGGTACCACGCCAGCCATTGCCACCCCAGATGGCGGTGGTCAGGGTGTCGGTGATCAGGAAGGCGCTCTGGGCACTGATGGTCTGGGGGGCCATGTTGTTGGGCACGACAGGGTCAATCGGACACTGGGCCTTCCAGTCAGGGACGGTATTGGCGTAGGCATCGGCGCTGTCGAGCCCGGCGGCGGCCAGCACACCGCAGTCGCGGCAGGCGGCGGCCGGATTGGCCTGATACAGGGGGGTGCCAAAGCTGTCGGTCACTTCGGTGATGAAGTAAGGCGTCACCTGGAAGCCGCCATTGGCCAGCACCGAGTAACCGCGCACCACTTCCAGCGGGGTGAACTCGGCGGCCCCCAGGGCCAGGGATTCGTTGGCCGAGATGTGCTCGCGGGCGAAGCCGAAGCGGGTCAGGCCATCGATATAGGTATCCAGCCCGATGGCGCGCATCAGCCGGACCGACATCACGTTCTTGGACTTGGCGAGGCCAAGGCGCAAGGTGGTCGGGCCCTCATAGATGGCCGGCGAGTTCTTGGGCTGCCACATGGGGCCCTTGGCGGGATCCCACTGGTTGATCGGGGCGTCGTTGATGAGGGACGCCAGGGTATAGCCCTGCTCCAGCGCGGTGGCATAGAGGAAGGGCTTGATGTTGGAGCCGACCTGACGGCGAGCCTGATCGACCCGGTTGAACTTGGAGATCTCGAAGCTGAAGCCGCCGACCAGGGCCTCGATGGCACCGTCCTGCGGGTTCATGGCGACCAGGGCGGCGTTGACGTCGGGGATCTGGGAGAGCAGCAGCTCTTCCCCTTTCTCCCGCACCCAGATCTGGGCGCCGACCTTCAGCACGTCCCGTGCCGATTTAGGGGGATAGGTCTGGCGATCGTCGGTGATGAAGGTTCGGGCCCACTTGATGCCGTTCCAGCCGAGTTCGGCCTGCTTGCCATTCTTCAGCACCAGAGTAGCGCTCTTGTCGCTGACCTTGGTGACCACGGCGGCCATCAGCGGCTGGTAGGTCGGTTGCTTGGCCAGGTGGGCCATGATCTGGTCGTAGTCCCAGGCCGTTTCCCCGGCCTTCCACAGCAGGGCGGTCGGGCCGCGATAGCCGTGGCGGGTGTCATAGTCGAAAACGCCATCCAGCAGCGCCTGGTGAGCGGCACGCTGACGCTTGGCGGTGACAGTGGTGTAGACGTGCAGCCCCATGGTGTAGGCATCTTCGCCAAACTGCTCCACCATCTTCTGGCGCACCATCTCGCTCAGGTAAGGGGCGTTGAGAGTCGTTTCGGCACCGTGGTAACGGGCCTTGACCGGCATCTTGGAGGCCTCGTCAAACTGGGCCTGGGTGATCTTGCCGGTCTCCAGCATGCGACCCAGCACCACGTTGCGGCGCGCAAAGGCACGCTCAGGCGAACGTATGGGGTTCAGCATGGAGGGGGCTTTCGGCAACCCGGCGATGATGGCGATCTCGTCCAGGGTCAGATCCTTGACGTCTTTGCCGAAGTAGACCTGGGCGGCGGCGCCGACCCCGAATGCCCGGTAACCCAGGGGGATCTTGTTGAGATAAAGGGTGAGGATCTCGTCCTTGGAGAGATTCTGCTCGATGCGCCAGGCCAGGAAGACTTCCTTTATCTTGCGCACCAGGGTCTTCTCGTTGCTCAGGAAGAAGTTGCGCGCAACCTGCTGGGTGATGGTACTGGCGCCCTGGCGGGCCTGGCCGGAGACGGCCCAGACGGTGGCGGCCCGGATGATGCCGATGGGGTCTATGCCCGGGTGCTCATAGAAGCGGGCATCTTCGGTGGCAAGCACGGCATCTATCATGGACTGGGGAATTTCATCCAGCCGCAACGGGATACGACGAATTTCGCCAAATTGGGAGATCAACTCCCCATCCCGGCTGTACACCTTCATCGGGGTGGCCAGTTTGACATCGCGCAGGGCGCTCACATCCGGCAACTGGGGCTTGATGTAGAAGTAGATGCCGATGAGGCTGGCAACACCCAGCACTGCACCCAGCATCATGACAATAAACAGGCGAACGAGCCATTTCAGCATGGAAGAACTACCAATCGTCTTAAAATTAGCCAACGGGCGCAGAGTATAGCCTTTTTACCCTCGCGGATTCGAGGTTTTCCTGTCCGGGGACATCGACCTCGAGAAGAGGCGGGAGGGTAGCATTCCAGGACGCAATTACCAAGGGGGCCGCATTCAAGGCCGAAAGGAGAGGAGCGTCAACTTTTGACATAAACTTTATGACATTGATAGATAGAGCATTATATTGAGTTAAGTCATCACGTCGTGATGCGCTGTCCTACAATAAGTCCTAAAACCCAATAACGCATGGATGTGTATATGTTTGGGCTACTAAGTAAGGGATCCCTCCTCTCCTTGGCGGGCATTGATTTTGGCAGTCAAACCATCAAGGCCGTCACCCTCAGCGGACGTCCTGGCAAGGTGCATCTCGAATCGGTTGCCGAGATAACCATGCCCAAGGGCACCCTGGTCGATTATCAACTGCAGGACATTGAACGGGTCAGCCAGTCCCTCAAGTCGCTCAAGCGGCTCATTCAAGGGGACTGTCAGCTCGTGGCCACGGCCGTGACGGGCTCCAATGTCATCACCAAGGTCATTCAGGTTGATGCCAACATCAACGAGAACGAGCTGGAGAACCAGGTTCACCTGGAGGCAGAACAGCTCATTCCCTTCCCCCTCGATGAGGTCAGCCTGGATTTCGAGATCCTCGGTCTGACGGCCGACGAGAGCCGCCAGGAGGTGCTGCTGAGCGCGGCGCGTACCGAGAGCGTCAACGGCCGGGTCAGTGCGCTGATGGAAGCCGGCATGAAGACCATGGTGGTGGACGTGGGGGCCCATGCGCTGGGGCGTGCCGTGCTGGCCTGTTTTCCCGAGCTGAAGACCTGGGACAAGCCGGTCGGTATCGTCGACATAGGCGCCAGTGCCATGACCTTTGCCGCCCTGCTCAGGGGGGAGGTCGTCTACTCCCGCCTGCAGAATTTCGGTGGCGATCAATACAGCCAGGCCCTGGCCTCTTTTTACAGCATGAGCCTGGACGAGGCGGAGCTTGCCAAGGTACAGGGTCGCTTGCCTGCCGACCATGAGGTGGATGTGTTGTTGCCTCATCTCAGCACCCTGGTGTTGCAGGTAAAGCGCAATGTGCAGCTATTTTGCAGCTCGTCTGGCAACAAGGAGCTGTCAAAACTGGTGCTGACGGGAGGGGGCAGCCTGCTGCCTGGTCTAGTCGGGCAGATAGGCAGCGAGCTCAACTGTGAAGTGCTGCATCCCGACCCCTTCGCCTTGTTTGGCAAGCCGAAGGGGGAAGGCGGCCTCATCCATGGAGCCAAATACATGGCGGCATTCGGTCTGGCACTGCGGAGCTTCACACCATGTCAAATATAAACCTCCTGCCCTGGCGGCTGGCCAGGGCCCAGCGCCAGAAGAAGCAGTTTGGCATCATGATCGGCCTTTTTCTGGCGGCCACCGCCTCTCTTGCCTTTGCCGTCGACTGGTTGGTGCAGCAGCAGATCGGGTCTCAGCAGCAGCGCAACCAGCGTCTGCAGCAGGAGATGGCCACGCTCGATACCCAGCTCGGCGAGATCCGGCTGCTCAAGGAGCGCCGCAAGGAGCTGATCGATCGGATGCAGCTTATCGAGCAGTTGCAGACAAGGCGCAACATACCGGTACGCCTGTTCAACCAGCTACCCGTGCTGGTGCCCAATGGGGTCTATCTCAATACCCTGGCCTTGCAGGCCAACAGAATCGATGTCAACGGCAAGGCAGAAGCCTATGGCCGGGTTGCCAGCATGATGAGGCGCATCGATGGGTCTGGCTGGTTGGGGCAGTCTCAGCTCAGCACCATCTTCTCGGCAGACGTGGCGCCCGTGGCCCTCAGCCAGTTCTCCATGATGTTCCAGATTGCCGGCGTCGCTCCGGTCGCGACTAAGGGGCAAAAATGAACCTGCAACAGCTCAATGACCTGGATCTCAATGACATCGCGCGCTGGCCGAAAGTCGCCAAGGGGATCTTCATCCTGTTCTGCTGCGCCCTGCTGGGCGGCGCCATTTACTACTATGTGATTGCCAACTCCCTGACGGCCTTGCGTCAGGAAGCCGCTAAAGAGCAGGAGCTGAAGGCCCAATTCGAGAGCAAGGCCATGCTGGCTGCCAATCTGGAGGCGTACAGGAAGCAGATGGTGCAACTGGAGCATCTGGTGGATACCCAGCTCAAGCAGTTGCCCAACACCCATGAAGTGGCTGGGCTGCTGGATGACATCAGCTTTATCGCCACCGACAACGGGCTCAAATTGAACAGGATCAACTGGGAGGCAGAAGTCAAACACGAGTTCTCGACCGAACTGCCCATGCGCATCGAGGTGGTGGGTACCTATCACGAGCTCGGCAAGTTCACGGCAGACATGGCCGCGTTGCCGCGGATCGTGATCCTGGAGTCGTTTCAGCTCAATCAAGGACCGGGTCAGGACGAGTTGATAGGCATGTCCATGCAGGCCAAGACCTACAAGTACAACGGTAAAACCCTGGAGCAGAAGCCATGAGCATGAGAGTGATCGGACTCCTCTTGCCGGTGCTGTTGTTGACGGCCTGTGGCGGGCAGGAGGACATGGACGAGTACGTACAACAGACCAAGGCGAGGAAACCCACCCCGATCGAGCCCTTGCCGGAGATAAAACCATTCTCCCCCATGGCCTATCAGCACAGTGATCAGCGCAGTCCCTTCATTGAACCACAACCGGAGACCAGCTCCAGGGTGGATGCCAAGACCAAGCCGGACTGCGCCCAGATAGTGGCCAGTCGGGAGAAGGAGGTGCTGGAGCGTTACTCGCTGGCCAGTCTGAGCATGAAGGGGTCCATCGGCAAGCAGGGACAGTTGTGGGCACTGATCAGGACCCCGGACGGGCAAGCCGTGCGTGTGGGGCTCAATCAGTACATGGGACTGGATCAGGGGAGAGTCATCAAGATAACGAATACTCATGTTGACTTGATGGAAACGGTACCGGATGGCAAAGGATGCTGGGTCACCCGAGAAACTCAGCTGGCCATGGCCAATCTCGACGCAAAACTATGATCAGGGATGAGCAGAGATGAGAACAATAAGAAGGATGAGGGGTGTGGCGCTGCTGTGGCTGGGCGCATGCACTCAGGTGTGGGCGGTGCCGGCGTTGCAGGAGGTCAAGGTGAATCCGCTGCTGGCCGATCAACTCCTGCTGGAGCTGAGCTTCAGCGAGCCAGTGAGCGGATTTACCGACAGACTGTCTTATGAACCCAATCAGCTCCTGCTGCACGTGCCAGGCGCCATAGGGGCGCTGACGGTCAATCCGCTGCCCATCAAGCAGCAGGGGGTGGACAACCTCAAGGTGGAGGGCAAGGGAGAGGGGCTGGATATCAAGATAGCGCTCGATCAACTGACCCCCTATCAGGTCCATCAACAGGGCAACAAATTGCTGGTGTCATTGGGAGAGAAGGCCGGCCAGCCGGTGGCTGCGACGACGAGCTCCCCTGCTGCCAGTCCGTCGGCCCTTGTCAGGAGTCAGCCTGCGACCCAGTCTGCACTGATTGATACCCAGCGGGTTGCCCAGAACCAGTCTCAGTACCAGCCCGCGGCTGTCTCCTCTCCCGTGGCGGCTCCCACCCCCGCTGCGGCCAGCAAGCCCGTGCTGTCCGTCTCGCAGGCGAATGCAGGCGGTGCTTATTTCAACTCGGTCAAGGGGGTGGATTTTCGCCGTGGCAAGGAGGGGCAGGGGGAGTTTCTCGTGACCCTGGACAACAGCTCGGCGGCGGTGGATGTGAGCAGTCGTGGCCAGAAGGTGCTCGCCAAGTTCCACGGTACCCGGATCCCGGATGATCAGCTGAATCTTATCAATGTGCAGGATTTTGCGACCCCGGTCTCCCAGGTGGAGGTGTTCCGCCAGGGCAATGACACCCTGTTTGAGCTCTCGGTCAATGGCCAGTTTGATTATCGCTACGACCAGGCTGACAAGATGTTCATCATAGAGGTGAAAAAGCGGGTCGCCACCACGACAGCGAAACAGTATCAGGGCAAGCCAATCTCGCTGAACTTCCAGGATATTCCTGTTCGAACCGTGCTGCAGATCATCGCCGACTTCAATAACCTCAACCTGGTGACCACGGATTCCGTCTCCGGCAACATTACCCTGCGCCTCGATGGCGTGCCCTGGGAGCAGGCGCTCGACATCATCCTCAAGGTCAGAGGGCTCGACAAGCGACTGGACAACAATATCCTGCTGGTGGCTCCGGCGGACGAGATTGCCGCACGAGAGAAACAGCAGCTAGAGAGCCGCAACCAGGTGGCCGATCTCGCGCCGCTCTATACCGAGTATCTGCAGATCAACTATGCCAAGGCATCCGAAGTGGCGGCCCTGCTCTCCTCCGAGAGTACCAAGCTGCTCTCTCCCAGAGGGGCTGTGAGCGTGGATGAGCGCACCAACGTGCTGGTGGTCAAGGATACGGCGGATGTCATCGGCAACGTCAAACGGATGCTGGATATCCTCGATATCCCGGTCAAGCAGGTGGTGATCGAGGCACGCATGGTGACCATAGACGACGGCTTCGACGAGGCTCTGGGGGTGCGTTGGGGGGTGACCAAGACGGATGGTCATGGCAACGGCACCTCGGGCACCATAGAGGGCAATGATGGCGCCGGTAATAATGACGGCAGCTCCACCATCACGCGCCCCGGCATAGAAGACAGGCTGAACGTCAACCTGCCGGTGACCAACGCCGCTGGCACCCTGGCCTTCCAGGTTGCCCGTCTGGCCAATGGCACTCTGCTCGACCTTGAACTGTCGGCGCTGGAGAAGGAGAGCAAGGCCGAGATCATCGCGAGTCCTCGCGTCACCACGGCGAACCAGAAGCCGGCCCTGATCGAGCAGGGGACCGAGATCCCCTATGTGGAGTCCTCGTCCAGCGGGGCGACCTCGGTCACCTTCAAGAAGGCGGTGCTGAGTCTCAAGGTCACGCCACAGATCACCCCAGACAACAGGGTCATCCTGGATTTGACCGTGACCCAGGATACCAAGGGGGAAACCGTCCCGACCGGTACCGGGGATGCGGTCTCCATCAACGCCCAGTCCATCACCACCCAGGTGCTGGTCAACAACGGCGAGACCCTGGTGCTGGGCGGCATCTATCAGCAGACCATCAAGAGCGACGTCAGCAAGGTGCCGCTGCTGGGGGACATTCCCGGTCTCGGTTACCTGTTCAAGAAAACCACCAGCGAGAACAAGAAGCGTGAACTGCTGATCTTCGTGACCCCGAGGATAGTCACCGACGCCCTCTGAAAACTTTACATGTGAGGGTAAAACACATATAACCTTACGCCCCGATGAGGCTGGGGCGTAAGGGCTGCGGTTGCCAGTCCTGGTTTCTATTGAGATAATCCCCCTCCTGATCCATCGCAAGATAAGGTTCATAGGTACCCCGGTCGAGTAGTTACCGGGGCCATACAGTTTGTAATTACTAACGAAAAGACATGGCTGAGAAACGCAATATTTTCCTGATAGGTCCCATGGGTGCGGGCAAGAGCACCATAGGTAGACATCTGGCAGAACAACTGCATATGGAGTTTTTCGACTCAGATCATGAGATTGAGCGCCGCAGTGGTGCCGATATCGGCTGGGTGTTCGATGTTGAAGGCGAAGAGGGTTTCCGGATCCGCGAAGAGAAGGTGATCGGTGAACTCGCCGAGCAGCAGGGTATCGTGCTTGCAACGGGCGGCGGCGCCATCAAGAGCCGTGAAACCCGCAACAAACTCTCTGCGCGCGGCATCGTGGTCTACCTCGAAACCACCATTGAAAAGCAACTGGCGCGTACCCAGAGAGACAAGCGTCGCCCCTTGTTGCAAACCGAAGAGCCGCCCCGCGAAGTGCTGGAGCGTCTGGCCCTCGAGCGCAACGCCCTGTATGAAGAAGTCGCTGACTTTGTCATCCAGACGGATGATCAAAGTGCAAAAGTTGTAGCTAATCAAATCGTTAAGTTGATTGGCATGTAATCAATAGAGGACGTCCATGGAAAGGTTGAAGGTCGAACTGGGTGAGCGCAGCTACCCGATTGAGATAGCTGCTGGTCTGTTGCAACGCCCCGAGGTGCTGGCGCAGACGATCAAGGGCAAGCGGGTCATGATAGTGACCAACACTGTCGTCGCCCCCTTGTATCTTGAGCAGATCATTCAGTTGCTGCCCGGTTTTCAGGTTGAACACCTGATACTGCCGGATGGCGAGGCCTACAAGACCCTGGCTACCTTCGAGCGGATCATGTCTGCTCTGCTGGAAACCAGTCATGGTCGTGACACCACCCTCATCGCCCTGGGGGGCGGCGTGATAGGCGACGTTGTCGGCTTTGCTGCGGCAAGCTATCAACGAGGCATTCCGTTCATTCAGGTGCCTACCACACTGCTCTCCCAGGTTGACTCCTCCGTCGGCGGCAAGACCGCCGTCAACCACCCTCTTGGCAAAAACATGGTGGGCGCCTTCTATCAGCCCAAGCATGTGATCATCGACACCGATTGCCTCAAGACCCTGCCTGCGCGGGAATTTGCCGCCGGCATGGCCGAGGTGATCAAGTACGGCATCATCTGGGATGCGGCCTTCTTCTCCTGGCTCGAAGTCAACATGGCGCGGCTGCAACGCCTTGACGCCGATGCCCTTTCTTATGCCATTCGCCGTTGCTGCGAAATCAAGGCCGACGTGGTCGGTCAGGACGAGACCGAGCATGGCGTGCGCGCCCTGCTGAATCTGGGTCACACTTTCGGCCATGCCATCGAGGCCGAGAAGGGCTATGGCAACTGGCTCCATGGGGAGGCGGTGGCGGCGGGCATGATGCTGGCGGCCGAGACTGCCCTGGCCCGTGGCGACATGACGGCGCAAGAGGTTGCACGAGTCCGCGATCTGCTGCTGGCGGCGGACCTGCCGGTGCTGGCGCCGCCCGAGATGGATTTTGCCGCCTTCATTCGCCATATGCGCCGTGACAAGAAGGTGCTGGAAGGCAAGCTGCGGCTGGTGTTGCCGATCGGGATCGGACAGGCCCAGGTAGTGGCCGATGTGACGGATGCGCAGTTGATGGCGGTGATCGAGTCTGGTCGTGACCAATAACAAATTGCTGAAATTGCCTTCCCAGCGGCAGCTGGTTGACCGGCTGCTGCATCTGATTGAGTTCAATCACCCCTTTATCTTTCTCTCGGGCAAGCCCGGCAGCGGCCGTGGCACCCTGTGTGAATCCCTGCTTGCCCAACTGCCTGAGACTGTTCGGGTGGTGAGCCTCATCGGCAGCCCGGCCATGAAGATGGCTGACGTGCGCCAGTTGCTGCTTCAGCAGGTGGTGGCGCGCCCCCTGTTCAATGCGCAGGATGCGTTGGCCGACAGCTTCTTCCGCATGCTGGAAGGCAAGTCTTCCACCCTGCTGCTCATGATCGAGCGCGCCGACAGCCTGCCCGCCGAACTGGTGGGGGAGCTGTGGGCGCTCTGTCGCCACAACGATACCCTGGCCTCTCCCCATAAACTGGCTATCCTGCTCTCGGGCAGTGACGTCTGGTGTCGCGATCAGAAGAGTGCCCTCAAGGGGCGTGCCATGCCCGCGCTCGAGCTGGAAGTCGCGCCACTGAGCGCGCCTGAGCAACGGATCTTCCTGTATGAGAAGGCCAAGGAGCTGAAGATCCCGGCGGCCCTCTTGCCCAAGCCGAAAGTGGAAGAGATCCTGAAGGGGGCGGGGGGACACCCGTCCGCCATCATGCAGTCATTGGAGGATGTCATGACCGACAGAAGGCCCAAGAAACGTCAGGCCGAGTTGCCCGTCAAGAAGATTGCGACCGTGCTGGCCCTGGCGGCCGCCGGTTTGCTGGCCCTGAGCTATCTCCCCCTGTTCGAGGAGGCGGGCAAGGAACAACCCCAGACCTCGACCCAGGGGATGGCGTTGCCCGACCCCGTCGCGACCGATCCGCTGAGCGTCGGCGCGGCGAGCGGTGCCCAGGGGAGCCAGGCGAGCAGTGGCACCGATGCCAGCGTCTCAGGCAACCAGGTCGCCCGGGATTGGCAGCCCGATGCCAAGACCTTGCCCAAGAAGGTCGAGAGCGAGACGGTCACCACGGAATCGAGCAATTACGAGGGGCGCCGGGTCGTCATCTCCGACGAAGTGGTTGAGAAACTGATGACACAGCCCAACGTCAGCGGTGCCCTGCCGACGGCCGTGGTGGACGAGCTGGTCGGAGGTAGTTCCCGTGCTGCTCCGACCGGGGCGGCGGCACAGGCACAGAGCACGGCGTCCGTTGCCAAGACGACGCCCACTCCTGCCGCGACTGCGCCCGCCGCGGCGCCGGCACCCAAGGTGGCCCTGACGCCGGTGGCGACCCTCAACAAGAAGGCGAGGAACCACTACAGCATCCAGCTGATGGGGGCGAGCAACACCCAGGCGGTCGACAGCTTCGTGGCCGAGCATGGGCTGGCGGGCAAGGTCTGGGTCTACAAGACCCGCTTCCGTGGCAGCCCCTGGTACGTGGTGGTGCAGGGCGACTATGCCAACAGCACCCAGGCCAAGGCGGCGATCCGCAAGCTCTCCCCCGCCTTGCTCAAGGGACAACCCTGGCCCAAGTCGTTTGCCCAGATACAAAAAGAATTGAAGCAATAGCCAGTCGCCCCGGGAAGGGGGTAGAATCGTCCCCCTTTTTTGGGCATTGCCTTCTTAACACCGGACTTCCATGAAAAAAACACGCGCGTTTTTAAAATGGGCCGGGGGAAAATACTCCCTGGTCGAAGAGATTGCCGAGCGCTTGCCGGCCGGGCGTGTGTTGCTGGAGCCCTTCGTCGGAGCGGGCTCGGTGTTTCTCAACACGGATTACGATGCCTATGTGCTCAACGACATCAATCCGGATCTGATCGGTCTCTACAATCACCTCAAGCGGCAGCCGGACAACTTCATCCGCGAGGCGCGCAAGCTGTTTGTGGCCGAGCACAACCACAAGACCGCCTATTATCGGCTGCGCACCCAGTTCAACCAGACCGAAGCCGGGTTTGAACGGGCTCAGCTGTTCCTGTTTCTGAATCGCCACGGGTTCAACGGCCTGTGCCGCTACAACAAGAAGGGCGGCTTCAACGTGCCGTTCGGCTCGTACAAGAAGCCCTATTTCCCGGAGAAAGAGCTGTGGGCCTTCGCCGAGAAGGCCCAGAAGGCCACCTTCATCTGCGAGAGTTATGCCGATGCCATGGCCAGGGCGGAGGAGGACTGGGTGATCTACTGCGATCCCCCCTACGCGCCGCTCTCCACCACGGCGAGTTTCACCACCTACTCGGCCGGCGGCTTCACCCTGGATGATCAGGCCCTGCTGGCCAGGCTGGCCCGTCATACCGCCGCCCACAAGGGGGTGCCCGTGCTCATCAGCAACCACGACATCGAGCTGACCCGGGAACTTTACCGCGGGGCCCGGCTGGACGAGATCCTGGTCAAGCGCACCATCAGCCGCAACGGTGGCAGCCGCAACAAGGTGGCCGAGCTGCTGGCGCTCTACCCGCCCGGCATAGCCCCCGAGCAGGGCCATTACCCCGGTGAGACCGAGCTGGTCTCTGTCGGTTGAGTCATGAACGGTTCCTGCGGGGACCGTTGTCGTTTCTGCCCAGGCATTGCGCCTGTCTGGTCGGGCAAGCGCGGGTCGTTTTCATTCCGTGTTTGCGGTGAGACTCGCGGCTTGCGTCTTCTGCACTTGCGGGTCGTTTTCATTCCACGTTTGCGGTAAAATTGCGCCGCTTTTTCTGCCACGCTGCCAATGGATGACGCTGATGAAAGACTTTCTGATTGCCCCCTCTATCCTCTCCGCCGACTTTGCCCGTCTGGGCGAGGATGTGGCCAAGGTGCTGGCCGCCGGAGCCGACGTGGTGCACTTCGACGTGATGGACAACCACTATGTCCCCAACCTGACCATAGGCCCCATGGTCTGCCAGGCCCTGCGTGACTACGGCATCGAGGCCCCCATCGATGTGCACCTGATGGTCAAGCCGGTGGATCGCATCGTGCCCGATTTTGCCAAGGCGGGTGCCAACCTGATCACCTTCCACCCGGAAGCCTCCGATCACGTGGACCGTACCCTGGGTCTCATCAAGGAGCAGGGTTGCCAGGCCGGTCTGGTGCTGAACCCGGCCACGCCGCTCACCTGCCTGGAGTACGTGATGGACAAGCTGGACGTGATCCTGCTGATGTCGGTCAACCCGGGCTTTGGTGGTCAGAGCTTCATCCCCGGCACCCTCGACAAGCTGCGTCAGGTGCGTCGCCTGATCGACGAGAGCGGCCGTGACATTCGCCTCGAGATCGACGGTGGCGTCAAGGTGGAGAACATCCGCGAGATCGCCGCCGCCGGGGCTGACATGTTCGTGGCGGGCTCCGCCATCTTCGGCAAGCCGGATTACAAGGCGGTGATCGACCAGATGCGGGCGGAGCTGGCTCATGTCCGTTGAACGCCCCTTCGATCTGGTGCTGTTCGATCTGGATGGCACCCTGATTGACAGCGCCTCCCAACTGGCGCTGGCGGTCAACCGCACCCTGACCGATCTGGGGCTGGCCGAGGCCGACGAGGCCGTGGTGCGCACCTGGGTTGGCAATGGCGCCGACAAGCTGATCCAGCGTGCGCTGGACTACCGCGAGGCGCCCGAGCTGTTTGCCAAGGCCCGCCCTCTGTTCGACCAGCACTATCAGGCTTGTCTGCTGCAAGGGCTGGCCATGTATGACGGGGTGGAGCAGAGCCTGCGTCGCCTGCAGGCGCTCGGTTACCGGCAGGCCGTGGTGACCAACAAGCCGAGTCACTTCGTGCAGCCCATTCTGGATGCCCTCGGCATCGGCGACTGTTTCGCTCTCTGGCTGGGGGGCAACTGCGTGCCCGTCAAGAAGCCGAGCCCGGATCCGCTGCTGCATGCCTGCCACGAGCTTGGGGTCAGCCCGTCCCGCACCCTGATGGTGGGGGACTCCGAAAATGATGTGCTGGCCGCCCAGGCTGCCGGCATGAAGGTGGTGGGGCTCACCTACGGCTACAACTATGGCCGTCCCATCGCAGATTCCCGCCCTGACTGGGTATGCGAGCAGTTTTCAGAGCTCGATGCCCTGTTGGCAGAATAACAAGGATCAACACATTCATGGCTAAACCAATCGTATTGAGCGGGGCCCAACCCTCGGGCCAGCTGACCATAGGCAACTACATGGGAGCCTTGCGTCAGTGGGTCAACATGCAGGATGACTTCGACTGCCTCTACTGCATCGTCGATCTGCACGCCATCACCACCCGCCAGGAGCCTGCCGCCCTGCGCAAGGCGTGCCTGGATGCCGCCGCCCTCTATCTGGCGGTCGGCATAGATCCGGCCAAGAGCACCGTCTTCATCCAGTCCCACGTGCCCCAGCACGCCGAGCTCGGCTGGATCCTGAACTGCTACACCCAGATGGGCGAGCTGTCGCGCATGACCCAGTTCAAGGACAAGTCCGCCCGTTTCGAGAACAACGTCAACGTCGGCCTGTTCGGCTATCCGGTGCTGATGGCGGCGGACATCCTGCTCTATCAGGCCAACCAGGTGCCGGTCGGCAACGACCAGAAGCAGCATCTGGAGCTGACCCGCGACATCTGCACCCGGTTCAACAACCTCTACGGCGAGGTGTTCACCCTGCCTGAGCCCTTCATCCCGACCGACGGTGCCCGGGTGATGAGCCTGCAGGATCCCACCAAGAAGATGTCCAAGTCCGACGACAACGAGGCGAACTTCATCGGCCTGCTGGAAGATCCCAAGCAGATCGTCAAGAAGATCAAGCGGGCGATGACCGACTCCGACGAGCCGGCGGTGGTGCGCTTCGATCCCGAGAACAAGCCGGGGGTCTCCAACCTGCTGACCCTGATGTCCGGGGTGACTGGTCGCTCCATCCCCGAGCTCGAGCAGCACTTCGAGGGCAAGATGTACGGCCACCTCAAGAGCGAGACGGCCGATGCCGTGGTCGCCCTGCTGGAGCCCATCCAGGCCCGCTTCCGCGAGCTGCGTCAGGATGAGACTCATCTGCAGGCAATTTTGGCGGCTGGCGCACAAAAGGCGCGGGAAAGGGCTGAAAAAACCCTGATCAGCGTATATGATGTTGTCGGCTTCGTTCCTCGAGCCTGACATACTGGGAAGGTGTAGTTGTAGAGAGCTGGGTATTTGCCTGGCTTTCTTTGTTTTGCCCGACCCCTGGTTCGTCATCTCCTCTTCCAATGTCAAACGCGGGCGCTTGCCCCAAGAGAAAGCATGTCTGTCGAATCAAATACAGTGATTGAAGAACTGAGTGACAAGGGCCACTGGCTGCGAAAGTTCCGCAAGGCCAAGAACCTCAACACCCTGCAGCTGATGGTCTCCAATGCCATCGACAAGCACCACAAGACCCCGGCCATCGCCGCCGCCATTTATCTGGCCGAATGCCAGCGCGAGCGCGAGCTGGAGCAGGGGCGTTATCTGGATCGCTGAGGCGCTCCCGGGCTCTGCCCATCTGCCGATGGGCCGCCATTTCACACCCCGCTTTCGGCCCTTGCGCCTTGCCTCGCCTTTTCCCCTGCCCAGTCATGGGCTATCCGGCGTCTTCTGCCTGCTCTCGCCTGCTTTCCCGCTGAAGGTATGGGTTGACCAGCGCCATGGGGTTATCTCCTCGAGATGGCAGACAGTTAATCTTGTAGTAAAGAGGCCGTCTCCATACCCGTGCGACAGCCCCTCAGCGGTTTATTAACCCAGGCAGACATGCCAGAATGCGCGGCGTTTGTCCGTAGATAGCCACAATGGGCTGTCCGATCACCGCCTCGACCTCATTCTCAGGGCTTTTGCATGCTGTTACTCATCGACAACTACGACTCCTTTACCTGGAACCTGGTGCAATATTTCGGCGCCCTGGGGCAGGAGGTGGTGGTCAGGCGCAACGACGAGCTCAGCCTGGAAGAGATAGCCCGGCTTGCCCCAAGCCATCTGGTGATCTCTCCCGGTCCCTGCACGCCGAACGAGGCGGGCATCTCGCTGGCGGCTATCTCCCGTTTTGCCGGTGAGATACCCATTCTTGGGGTATGCCTCGGCCACCAGTCCCTGGCCCAGGCGTTCGGCGCCCATGTGGTCCGTGCCCGTCAGGTGATGCATGGCAAGACCTCCCTCATCCGCCACCGGGGGGAGGGGGTGTTCAAGGGGCTCAAGGATCCGCTGCGGGTCACCCGCTACCATTCCCTCATCGTGGAGCGCGAAACCCTGCCCGACTGTTTCGAGGTGACCGCCTGGAGCGAACACGCCGATGGGTCCATGGACGAGATCATGGGGCTGCGGCATAAAACACTGGCGCTGGAGGGGGTTCAGTTCCATCCGGAGAGTATTTTGAGCGAGCAGGGGCACCAGTTGCTGGCCAACTTTTTGGCCGTTTCCTGAAAAAATCGTGATCCTCGTCTCATAATCGAAATGAGGCCAAAAAAATTTTCCCTGACACTTTATTCACCCTGCTTCCTGCCCAAATTATCTCTTGCCAACACCCCCTGAGCCGTTATGCAATGCGGTTGCCTAAAATCTCACGGGCAATCGAACATTGTTCCTCATTGGCGGTTAAGTTACAGACTTTTTACTTTTTTTCTGTGATAATTCCGCCACGTTTACACGGATTTAACTTTTGGGCGGTGGATTATTCTGCCGCGATATAGCAGGAGAGCAATATGTCAGAGTTGTTGGCAGTGACACGTGAAGTGTTTGATGAAGTGATGGTTCCCAACTATGCGCCGGCCAAGATCATTCCGGTACGCGGCGAGGGATCACGTGTCTGGGATCAGGAAGGCCGCGAGTATGTCGACTTCGCGGGCGGGATCGCGGTCAATGGCCTGGGCCATTGCCATCCCAAGCTGGTCGAAGCCCTGAAAACCCAGGGTGAGAAGCTGTGGCACCTCTCCAACGTGATGACCAACGAGCCGGCCCTGCGCCTGGCCAAGAAGCTGGTCGCCGCCACCTTTGCCGAGAAGGTCTATTTCTGCAACTCCGGCGCCGAAGCGAACGAAGCCGCCCTCAAGCTGGCCCGTCGTTACGCCATCGACAAGTTCGGTGCCCACAAGACCCAGATCATCGCCTTCCACCAGGGCTTCCACGGTCGGACCTTCTTCACCGTCAGCGTCGGCGGCCAGGCGGCCTACTCCGATGGTTTCGGTCCGAAGCCCGCCGACATCACCCACGTGACCTACAACGATCTGGCCGAGCTGGCCTCCGTCATCTCCGACAATACCTGCGCCGTGGTGATGGAGCCGCTGCAAGGTGAGGGTGGCATCATCAGCCCCACCGACGAGTTTGCCAAAGGGGTGCGTGAACTCTGTACCAAGCACAATGCCCTGCTGATCTATGACGAGGTGCAATCCGGGGTCGGTCGTACCGGCGAGCTGTTCGCCTACATGGGCCTTGGCGTCACGCCGGACATCCTCACCAGCGCCAAGGCACTGGGCGGCGGCTTCCCCATCGGCGCCATGCTGACCACCACCGAGATCGCGTCTCACCTGAAAGTGGGTACTCACGGCTCCACCTACGGCGGCAACCCGCTGGCGTGCGCCGTGGCCGAAGCCGTGCTGGACGTGGTCAACACCCCGGAAGTGCTGAGCGGCATCAAGCAGCGCGAGCAGCTGTTCCGCGACGGTCTCGCCGCCATCAACGCCAAGTACCACTGCTTCAGCGAAGTGCGTGGTCAGGGTCTGCTGCTGGGCGCCGTGCTGAACGATGACTTCAAGGGGCGCTCCCGTGACTTCCTGCTGGCCTCCATCGACCAGGGGTTGATGGCGCTGGTGGCGGGCACCAACGTGGTGCGCTTCGCCCCCTCCCTGGTGATCCCGGAAGCGGACATCAAGGAAGGGCTGGCACGGTTCGAGAAAGCGGTTGCTCAGGTGGTCAACGCCTGATCCAAGTTGAGGTGGGGAGCCCTCCCGGCAGGAGCCGGGACCCCACCTGTCGTCAATGAAAGGGAGTTGTCATTTATGTTGGTTATCCGTCCTATCGAGCAGCGCGACTTCGCCGGCCTCAAGACCTGTGCCATCGAATCCGGCACCGGCATGACCTCGTTGCCGGTCAACGATGAACTGCTGCAACGCAAGATCGATGCCTCGACCCAGACCTTCCTGGACAAGCCCGCCGGCAAGGGCGACTGCCTCTACTTCTTCGTGGCCGAAGACCTGGAGACCGGCGAGATGGTCGGTACCTGCGCCATAGACGCGGCGGTCGGCCTGTCCCAGCCGTTTTACAACTACCACATCGGCAAGGTGGTGCACTCTTCCCCCAAGCTCGGCATCTACAACGTGGTGGAGACGCTCACCCTCTCCAACGACTACACCGGCAACTCCGAGCTGTGCACCCTGTTTCTGCGCGAATGTGCCCGCGAGGGGCTCAATGGCCGTCTGCTCTCCAAGCACCGCTTCCTGTTCATGGCCGAGCACCCCGAGCTGTTTGACAAGACCGTCTTCGCCGAGATGCGCGGCGTCTCCGATGAGAACGGTCACAGCCCCTTCTACGAGTGGCTGCAAAAGCATTTCTTCTCGATGGACTTTCCCACCGTCGATTACCTCACCGGCATCGGCAAGAAGCGCTTTATCGCCGAGCTGATGCCCAAGTACCCCATCTACGTGAACCTGCTGAGCAACGAGGCGCGCGCCGTCATAGGCCAGACCCACGAGAAGACCCGTCCGGCCATCAAGATGCTGCAGGACGAGGGCTTCGTGAACCGTGGTTATGTCGACATCTTCGATGCCGGCCCCACCGTCGAGTGCGACGTGAAGCACATCCGCAGCGTGCGCCGCAGCCAGAAGCTGGCGGTGCTGGTGGGTGAACCCATCGGCGGTCATACCTATCTCGTCTGCAATGCCAGATTTGAACAATACCGCGCCTGCTACGGCAACATCCGGGTCGATCTGGACAAGCACGAAGCCATCATACCGCCCAAGATGGCGGCCGCCCTCAAGGTGGAGAGTGGCGACATGGTTCGGGTCGTCGATCTGGAATAACGGATCCATATCACCACATTGAAGCAGGCTGCCGAGGCGGCCTGTGCACCACAGGGAGTGAATTGATGATGTCTTTAGTCCAGTTTATCGATGGCCAGTGGCTGGCCGGTGAAGGCAAGCCGTTCGAATCAAAAGATCCGGCCAGGAACGAAGTGATCTGGCAGGGGGGGGCGGCCAGCGCAGCCCAGGTGGACGCCGCCGTCAAGGCTGCCCGCGCGGCCTTCTACCATTGGTCCGATCTGGCCCTCGAGGATCGTCTGGCCATAGTGCGCCGTTATGCCGATCTGCTCGGCGAGCACAAGGAGGCGCTGGCGCTGACCATAGCCCGGGAAACCGGCAAGCCCCTGTGGGAGACCCGCACCGAAGTGGCGGCCATGCAGGGCAAGATCGCCATCTCCATCCGCGCCCATGACGAGCGTACCGGCACGGTGGAGAACCCCATGCCCGGTGCCAAGGCGTTCGTGCGCCACAAGCCCCACGGCGTGGTTGCCGTGTTCGGCCCCTACAACTTCCCGGGCCACCTGCCGAACGGTCACATAGTGCCTGCGCTTATCGCGGGCAACGCCGTGGTGTTCAAACCTTCCGAGCTGACCCCCATGGTGGCCGAGGCCATGCTGAAGATCTGGCAGGAGGCGGGGCTGCCCAAGGGCGTGCTCAACCTGGTGCAGGGCGAGGTGGAGACAGGCAAGGCGCTGGCCGGCAATCCGGACATCGACGGCCTCTTCTTCACCGGCTCGTCCCGCACCGGCCACTTCCTGCACCAGCAGTTTGCCGGTCAGCCCGGCAAGATCCTGGCCCTCGAGATGGGGGGCAACAACCCGCTCATCGTCAAGGATGTGAGCGACATCGACGGCGCCGTCCATGCCATAGTCCAGTCCGCCTTCATCACTTCCGGCCAGCGCTGCACCTGCTCCCGCCGCCTGTTCGTGGAGCGCGGCACCCAGGGCGATGCCCTGGTCAAGCGCCTGGTAGAGGTGGTCGGCCAGATCCGGGTCGGTCACTACGATGACGAGGCTCAGCCCTTTATGGGCGCTATGATCAGCGAGCGGGCGGCGCTCGGCATGGTCGAGGCACAAGCCAAGCTGCAAGCGCTCGGCGGCGAGAGCCTGCTCACCCTCAAGCACCTGGAGGCGGGCACCGGTTTCGTCTCTCCGGGCATCATAGACGTGACCGCGGTCAGCGCGCTGCCGGACGAAGAGTACTTCGGCCCGCTGCTGCAGCTCATTCGTTACGACGATTTCGATGCCGCCATCGACCAGGGCAACGCCACCAGCTTCGGCCTCTCCGCCGGCCTGCTCGGTGACAACGAGGCGGACTGGAACCACTTCTTCAAGCGGATCCGTGCCGGCATAGTCAACTGGAACAAGCCCATCACGGGCGCCTCCAGCGCCGCGCCCTTCGGCGGTATCGGTGCCTCCGGCAACCACAGGGCGAGCGCCTACTACGCCGCCGACTACTGTGCGTACCCGGTTGCCTCGGTAGAAGACAGCAAGGCGAGCATGCCGGATCAGCTGTCCCCGGGTTTGACGTTTTAATCGTTCATGGAGATAGCGATGCAGACGAGATGGCTCAATGCCGACGACTGCTGTGTCATATCTCCGGTCGCCTCCGTCGAAGACAGCAGGGCGAGCATGCCGGATCAGCTGTCTCCCGGTCTGACCTTCTGATAACAAGAAAATAAAAGAGGGGCACTGAACAGGTGCCCTTGTCTGTACCCGCAATCAAAGGAAAGAGAGATGCAAAAGGATATCGAGACCCTGTTTGGCCATCTGTGGGACAACTACATTCAAGTCACCCCCAGTGCCCACAAGGTTCACCAACTGCTGGGGGGCGGTGCCCCCATCATCAACGATCACGTGGCGTTTCGGACCTACAACCTGCCCAAGCTCGGTCTCGAGAAACTGGCGGCCCACTTCCGCGCCCTGGGGTACGAGGAGAAGGGCGAGTATGTGTTCAAGGCCAAGAAGCTCTATGCCAAACATTTCGAGCATGCCGATCCTGACGCGCCCAAGGTGTTTATCAGCGAGCTGAAGGTGGAAGAGCTCTCCGAAGGCGCCCAGGCCATCATCCACAAGCTGGTGGATCAGGTGCCCGATCACCTGACCGACACCCCGGCCTTCCTCTACGCCGGCGCTCCCTGGCAGGTCTCCCACGCCGACTACCAGACCCTGCTGGCAGAGAGCGAGTATGCCGCCTGGATGGCCGCCTGGGGTTATCGTGCCAACCACTTCACCGTCAATATCAACCGCCTGAAGGACTTCGACACCATCCAGCAGGTCAATGCGGCGCTCAAGGCGGCAGGCTTCGTGCTCAACACCGTCGGCGGCGAGGTGAAGGGGGATCCCCAGGTGATGCTGGAGCAATCCTCCACCATGGCGGACAAAGCCGAGGTGCCCTTCAGCGACGGCGTGCGCACCATACCGAGCTGCTTCTACGAGTTTGCCCTGCGCTACCCCCAGCCGGACGGCGTGCTCTACCCGGGCTTCGTCGAGGCGTCCGCCGACAAGATCTTCGAATCCACCAACGCCATGTAACGGCGGTTGTTGGTAGAAACGCCCCGGACGGGGCGTTTTTTTATGGCACTTTGCGCCTGGCCTACGCCCCCTTGGCCCTGTGCTCCCGGGTTTTTCGCTGGCATGAAACTGCCCGCTTGAGCGGACCATCGGCCCTCTGGCGGTGGGTATCACGCCTTGTGCGGAGTCATGTCATGAAGAGCATTCGGCCCCTGTTTGAGACTGCGTTGGCTACCCATTCGGGGTGAGCCAGTTTGCAACCGCCGGTGTAGAGTGGGGGTCCAATGCTTCGGAGCCCACCATGTCTCGCTATCACTTCTTCAAACAAGGCCAGTCATTTACCTATCTCGAACCCTGGGCGGTCGGTTATGACGATGAGCGTCGCCAACTGGTCGAGCAGGGGTTTGTGACTGTCGTTGCCCCCTCTTTTGCCGATACCCCGGCCGAGGTGCTGACGCTGTTGCAGAATCATGAGGCGCTGGAAGAGGAGCGCAGGGTGCACAATCCGTGGTACACAGTCGCCGGCATTCTCGGCCTGCTGGGGATGAGCTGATGGCCCTGTCTGGCAAGGGGGCCGGCGTTGCCACGCTGCTGCGCTGGTCTGTCTTGAAAGGGCCGCTCTGTCGCGGCCTGTTCAGCGTCCTGTTTATCTATCTGGTGTCCCTGCCGGCGGATCTCTATTTCACTTTCCATTGGGAGGTGGCTCTGGGCCTCTTCCTGCTCGCCTTCCTTGGCGGACTCTGGCAGCAGTGGCGGGGGCTTCGCTAACCCGGTCTCACACTCGTTGCAGCGCGCCTTCGGTGGCCAGCAATGTGGTCATGCCGCCGGCCTTGCCCGCCTGGATGCCGATGGGGGTGTCTTCAAACACCAGGCAGTTGGCCGGGTTGGCGCCGAGCAGCTCGGCCACTCTCAGGAAGGTGTCGGGATGGGGCTTGTGGTTGGTCACGTCGTCGGCGCTCACCAGCACGGGGATGAAGGCATCGAGGCCGGTATTTCTCAGTATGTGCGTCGCATGATCCCGGGTTGAGCCTGTGCCTATGCCCATGGGCACCTTGCCGTGGCAGCGCTTGACCAGCTCCCACATGGCGGGGAAGACGCGGACCTTGTCGATCCGCTCCAGGTAGAGGGCTATCTTGCGGCGGGCGAAGGCCTCCACGTCGATGGCCAGCCCGTGCTGCTCGGCCAGCATGGCCACTATCTTGCGGGTGGGAATGCCACCGTACTCGTTGAGCTGTGCCCGATCGAACGGCAGGCCGAACTCGGCGCTGGTGGTTTCCCAGGCATCCAGGTGCAGGGGCATGGAGTCCACCAGGGTGCCGTCCATATCGAAGATCAGGGCGTCGTATTGTTCAAACTGGAACTGCTCGGACATGGGGTACTGCCTCCTCGGCCAAAAGAGCACAGTACCAGATCCGCTCCCCGGATGCCGCGACCGCCGTCATGGCCTGGGCAGGCGGCGGGTTTGACCATGGGCTGCTGATTTATGAGACAATAATGCGCTCTGCGCCTCGGGTGCCGGCAACTCACAGTAGCGAGCCTCTTTTATGTCCCCAAAAACCGTCTTCTCAAGCGTGGCCCTGGTGATCGCCCTGGGCTCACTGGAAAAGAGCATAGTCACCACCCCCTTGCCCATCATAGGGGCCGAGCTGAACGCCGGTGCCGCCCTCACCTGGGTGGTCACCGCCTACCTGCTGGCGGCCACCGCCGCCCTGCCCATCTACGGCAAGCTGAGCGACATGTTCGGCCGGGTGCGGATGCTCAACATCGGCATAGGCCTGTTTCTGGCGGGGTCGGTGGCCTGCGCCCTGGCCCAGGATCTGCCGACCCTGCTGGCGGCCCGCGTGCTGCAAGGATTGGGGGGCGGTGGCCTGATCGCGCTCGCCTTCACCGTCATCGCCGACTGCATTCCCCCGCGGGAGGTGGGCAAGTATCAGGGCTACATCTCGGCGGTCTATGCAGTCTCCAGCATCGCCGGCCCCCTGCTCGGGGGTTATTTCACCGAGCAGCTGAGCTGGCGCTGGATCTTCTGGATCAACCTGCCCCTCGGGGCCCTGGCGCTCTGGCTGGTGAACCGCAATCTGGGCCACCTCAACGTGCGCCGGCACAGCCGCTTCGACTGGAAGGGGGCGGGGCTGCTCATCACGGTCACCACCCTCTCCCTGCTGCTGCTCTCGCCGGAGACGGCGCTGTCCGCCATCTGGCTGGCGGCGGGGCTGGCGCTGGCCCTGCTGCTGCTCATCCTGGTGGAGCGACGGGCCCAGGATCCCATACTGCCCGCCCATCTGGCCCGCTTGCCCGGTTATCTGGTGAGCGTGCTGCTGGCGCTGGCCTCGCAACTGCTGATGTTCGCGGTGCTGGTCTACCTGCCGCTGCAGATGCAGTGGCAGAAGGGGATGGGGGCCAGCGAGAGCGGTCTCTACATGGTGATCTTCATGGTCTGCATCACGGCGGGGGCCTTCGTCGGCGGCAAGCTGATCGGCCACTCCGGTCATTACAAGCGCTTCGTGGTGATGGGCTTCGCCCTGGCGGCGCTGGCCCTGTGGCAGATCCATTTCGATCTCCTTGCCAATCTGGGGCTGGGCTTCGCCGGTCTGGGGCTGGGACTGGTGCTGCCGGCCCTCTCTGTGGTGGTGCAAAACGCCCTGCCGCGGGAAGATCGCGGCATCGGCATGTCCCTGTTCAACTTCGGTCGCGAGCTGGGGGGCGCAGTCGGGGTGGCCATCTGCGCCGTGCTGTTCCACGGGGCCCTGCCGGCCGGGACCAGCCACAACCTGGCGAGCCTGAGCCCGGCCGAGCTGGCCCCGGGGTTCAGCGCCACCTATGTGGGCATGGCGCTGATCGCCAGCGCCGCCTTCCTCATCACGTTGCTGGCGTTGAAGCGCCACGAGCTGGCCAGCATCCCGGCCTGATGCGCTCCCTTGAGACGAAAAAGGGCTCCCGAGGGAGCCCTTGTTGTGTGCGAGCGTGGGGATCAGCCCATCAGGCCCCGGGTCGGACGGGGCGCAGGGCGACGATGGCCCCGCCAAAGAGCGCCATGGCCAGCAGTGCCAGGGCCACAGGCCCCGCACTGTAGGCAAACCCGGCGACGGCGGACCAGAGCGCCACCCCGAGGTGCATCATGGTCATCGCCAGCGACATCAGCATGCCCCTGTGGGTCGACGAGAGCCCGGCAATGTGGCCCTGCAGGGCGGGGGAGCCTATGCCGCCCGCCAGCGCCCACAGCCCGAGCGGCAGCAGCAGGGCAGGCAGTGAGGCGGGAGAGAGATAGAAGCCGACGCTGACCGGCACGCAGACCATCAGGGCCAGGCGCATCAGGACGCGCCCGCTCTCGACCCGGCCAGACAAGCGGGGCATCAGCAGGTTGCCGATGACGCTGATGATGCCGAGAGCCCCATAGAGGAGCCCCACAGACCCCATCGACAGGCCCTGGGTGTCGCGCAGGTGCTGGCCGACCAGGTTGAACAGGCCAATGCCGCCGCCCAGGCCCAGGCACATGGCCAGCAGGGCGCCGGCCGCACCCGGGATGGCCAGCAGGCGGACGCCCTTATCCTCCTGCCGCGCTGCCGATCTGTCTGCCAAAGACCTGCCAGCGGGCAGCAGGGCCAGGGCCGCCGCCACTCCCCAGGCACAGAGGCCGAGCAGGATAAAGGCGGCGCGCCAGGAGTGCCACTGCGCGAGCAGCGCCCCCAGGGCCGGGCTCGCTATCATGCCCAGCGTCAGGCCGGACTGCACCCAGGCAATGCGCTTCATGGCATCTTTGCCCGTGCCGTCTGCCGCCATGGCAAAGGCGATGGGCAGCATGCCGGCACTGGCGAGGCCGGTGAGCACCCGGCTTGCCAGCCCCCACTCGAAGCTATCGACCAGGCCGGTGGCGATGGAGGCGGCCCCGAACAGCAGGGCGGCGGGCAGCATGATCCTCACCCTGCCGAGGCGATCCGAGAGGCTGCCGAGCAGGGGGGCGATCAGCGCCAGCGCCAGGCTGTAGGCGGTGATGAACAGCGTGACCCGCTCGGGCTGGACCCCCAGCTCCCGGCCTATGGGGGTCAGCAGGGGGCCCAGCATCAGCTCATCGGCACCCACCAGGAACGCAATAAAAAAGAGCAATACTTTCAATAACATGATCTTCACCTTACGCATGTGATACCGAGTTGGTGGCCGCGAGGGCGTGAATGTCCAGCACCCGATCCGGCCAGCCGGCCACGAAGGCCTGCTCGTGGCAGACCACCACCACAGTCCCGGCATAGCCCTGCAACGCCTGTTGCAGGGCTGCCTTGAGGGCGGCATCCAGGTGGGTGGTCGGTTCGTCCAGGATCAGCAGGTTGCTGGGTTGCAGGGCCAGACGGCACAGTTTCACCCTGGTCTGCTCCCCGCCACTCAGGGCGGCGATCGGTTGCAGTGCCAGCTTGCCCCTGATGCCGACCCGGGCCAGATGCAGCCTGGCGCCCTTGTCATCGAGGGCGGGGCAGGCGGCCTTCACCAGGGCGAGCGGGCTGGCATCCGGATGGGGCCAGTGCAGCGCCTGTTCGAAGTAGCCCGCCTTGACCCCGGGGGCGAGACTGAGCCCACCGCCCAGGGGAGCCAGCTCCCCCGCCAGCGTCTTGAGCAGGGTGGACTTGCCGACGCCGTTGAACCCGGCGATCACCACCTTTTCCCCCCGGCTGAGGGTCAAAGTCAGGGGCGCCAGCAGCGCGCGATCATGGCCGATGACCAGTTCAGAGGCGGCGAGCACCTGCTGGCCGCCGCCCCCGGCGCTGCGAAACGCGAGGGAGACCCCCTTGTCCCGCTCCGGGCTGGTCAGGCGCTCGATGCGTGCCAGCTGCTTCTTGCGACCGTTGGCGATGCTGGCGTTGACCCCGGCGCCGTTCTTGGCGATGAACCGCTCCAGCTTGTCGATCTGCCTCTGCTGCGCCTGGTATTGCCGGGCGTGAGCGGCATCATCCGCCCTCTTCTGGGCCATGGCCTTGTCGAGGTTGCCCTGGTATTTGCGAAGCTGCAGGCGATCGATATCGCAGATGCCGGTGGCGATGCGGTTCACGAAATCCCTGTCGTGGGAGACCACCAGGAAGGCGCCCGTGAAGCCTTCCAGGTAGCTTGCCAGCCAGGCGACGTGGGCGCTGTCCAGGTAGTTGGTCGGCTCATCGAGCAGCAGCAGATCCGGCGAGCGCAGCAGCAAGCCGGCCAACATCACCTTGTGGCGCTGGCCGCCGCTCAGATTGGCCAGGCGGGTCTGCATGCCGAGCTGGGTGAGGCCAAGGCCGGCGGCCACCTCGTCGATCCGGCTCTCTATCTGGTAAAACGACTGGCTCTCCAGGGTGGTCTGGAGGCTGGCGGCCAGGGCCAGCTGGTGGGGCTGGGCACAGCGCGCCGGGCTGGCATAGATGGCCATCATCTCCGCCTCGGCCCGATAGAGGGGGGCAAAGGCCGTTTGCAGATATGCCCGTATCGTCAGTTGCCCGTCCAGCTGGGCATGCTGGTCGAGATAGCCACGGTCAAGACCGGGCTGCCAGAGAATATCCCCGGCGTCAGGCTGGCGCTCCCCCTGGAGCAGCTTGAGCAGGGTGCTTTTGCCGACGCCGTTCCTGCCGCTGATGCAGATATGTTCGCGGGGAAGCAGGGTGAAGCTGGCGTCCTGGTACAGTGTCTTGTCACCGAGGTGACAGGTCAGATGGTGAATGCTGAGCAGACTCATGGTGCTATATCCATAAAAAAACGGGGGCGGTACTTGGCGTACCGGCCCCCGTTTCACGCAATATTGAAACTTTGTCCTGAAGATCAGAAACAAAAAGGCCGGCGATGAAGCATCTCGCCGGCCTTTCTCCTGTTCTCATCAGATGCGGGGTCACCTCCCTCTATGGAGGGCGCAAGCGCTATCTGATGAAGATTCAGAAGAGATGTGGCTCCGGGCAACACTTCATCGTGTTAGTGCACGGAGCACAGCCTCCTGACAGAACATTTGAACAGGATGTACAACATTGCAGAGCAGTCCAACATGAAATCTGGACGCAAAATACGCAGATTCCGGGGGAGAGTCAACCCGCTAGCCCCTGACCAGGCCTGCTCAGCTCGGTTCTATGGGGGTCTGGCGGGAGCGCCATGGCGGGCTCCACAAGAAGCCAGACCGCCGTCTGGTAGGGGGCAAAGCAGGGCCCTGGCTGGCCGGGGTAGTTGCCCATCAGCAAGCTGGCGTCGCTGGCTAGCTTGTCAAAATAGGGCATGGGCAAGGGGGTTGCGGTGAGATTGGCGAGCAGCAGCAGAGTCTGCGTCTGGCCGGTGGCCGGATCCCGCCAGCGGCGGCGGTAACTGATGCGCAGGGGATCGTCCCCATCCAGCAGTTCGAAGTCGCCATGGCGAATGACGGGGTGGGCCTTGCGCAGGGCGATGAGCTGGCGATAGCAGTGAAACAGGGAGTCGGGGCGGGCCAACTGCTCGGCGGCGTTGATCTCCAGGTAGTTCTCGTTGAGCGCTATCCAGGGCTCTGCCGTGCTGAAACCGGCCCGGGGGCCCGAGTCCCACTGCATCGGCGTGCGGGCGTTGTCGCGACCGATGGCATCGAGGCGGCGGGCGAGCTCGGCGGGGTCCAGTCCCGGCTGGCTGGCGCTGTAGTTGATGGCCTCCAGATCGCGCAGCTCCTCTGGCTGCCAGCGGCGGTTGGTCATGCCAAGCTCCTCCCCCTGATAGATGAAGGGAGTGCCCTGCATCATGTGCAGCACCAGGGCCCACTGCTTGGCACTCAGCTCGCGCCACTCGGGGCTGTCGTCGCCGAAGCGGGAGACGGCGCGGGGCAGGTCGTGGTTACCCAGAAACAGGCTGTTCCAGCCTTGGCCGTGCAGTCCGCTCTGGTGGCGGGCCATGGCGCCTTTGAAGGTGAAGAGGTCAAAGCGGGAGGTCCATTTATCGCGCCCCAGCCCCAGGTGCTCGAAGTTGAACACCATGCTGAACTCGCTGTCATCCGGGTTCGAATAGTGCCGCATCTGGGCCAGATCTGCCCCCCAGGTCTCACCGACAGTGATGATCCCCTTGCCGCCGAAGCTGGCGCCATTGAGTTCGCGGATATAGTCGTGCAGGCGGGGGCCGTTGCTCATGGCAAGCTGTGACCACTCCTTGCTCACCATGTCGATCACATCGAAGCGAAACCCCTTGATGCCCCTGGCCAGCCAGAAGTTGATCACCTCCGCCATCTCGGCCCGCACCGCCGGATTGTCCCAGTCGAGATCGGCCTGGCTCGCATCGAAGTTGTGCAGGTAGTAGCGATCAAGCGCTGGCACGTATTCCCAGGCACTGCCGCCGAAGATGGAGTTCAGCGGGTGGGCATCGACGAAGCTCTGGTCCCGAAAGACGTAATAGGCCTGGTAGCGGGGATCCCCGGCCAGCGCCTGCCTGAACCACGCATGTTCAGTGGAGGTGTGGTTGGCGACTATGTCCATCATGATGCCCATGCCGCGCGCTCCCGCCTCGGCAATGAACGAGTCCATCTCGGCCAGGGTGCCGAAGGCGGGGTCGATAGCGCGGTAATCCGCCACGTCGTAGCCGTTGTCCCGTCTGGGGGAAGGGTAGACGGGGGTGAGCCAGAGCAGGTCCACTCCGAGGGTCGCCAGGTGGTCCAGGCGCTGGCGGATGCCGTTGATGTCCCCCATGCCATCACCGTCGCTGTCCTGAAAGCTCATGGGGTAGATCTGGTAGATAACGCACTGATCGAGAGTGAGGGCGGTGTGAGGATGCATCAGCGTGGCCGGTGGCGAAGTGGTCCCGCCATGTTACGCAGTGGGAGCCGGGGTCGACAGGGTGAGGTGGGCCTTGAAAAGGGTTCCATTGTTGGCTGATAGCCAAAACTGCGGGCAGTGTCACAAAGCCACCATCCCGACCAGGGCCTGGTCGGGATGGTGGCGTACTCATATGCCCGCCGGCGTGCCCTTATCGGGTCGCCTCGGGCTGTTCGGCGCCGGGTGTCTGCTGGCGTTCGGCCTGGGCCTCCAGCTCCTTGCCGAGGAAGTAGTTCAGGAAGGTGCGGATCACCGCGATGATGGCGAGGCGGATCAGCTCCTCCTTGCTCGGCGCCACTGTGGTGGCCAGGATATCGGCGGCGAGCTGGAACTCCAGCGCCAGGATGAGCCAGCTACCGAAGCAGAGGCGAATGCGCGGAAAGCCGGGCTGGTGATCCCGCACCCGTGCCGCCAGCCAGAGGGTCTTGCCAAGTCCTATCACCACGCAGGCGATGGAGATGATCTCCAGCAGCAGCTGGAACAGCTCGACCCCGTGCATCATGCCCTCTTTCAGGCTCGCTATCTCAAACACTAGGGTCACCTCCCTGATTCAAAAGAGACACTTTTAGCACGGCATGGGGGTTGGAGCCAACTCAGAGCCCCTTGATCAGCATGGCGACCTGCGCGATGGCATGACGGGCCGCAGGGCTGATGCCCGCCAGCTGGAAGAAACCGTGGATCACCCCGAGCTGCCGCTGACAGGTGGCGGCAACACCGGCTCGCAGCAGTTTGCCATAGAAGGCCTCTCCCTCGTCACGCAGGGGATCGCACTCGGCTGTGAGGATGTGGGTGGGCGGCAGTCCCGCAAGATCAGGATGGTGCAGCGGACTCGCCTCGGGATGGCTGGCGGGCAGCCTGCCCAGATAGGCCTGAAACCCGCTGAGCAGCATGTCACGGGTGATAAGGTAGTCCTCACCGAGCTGCTGATAGCTGTCACTGTCGCCCGCAGCATCGAGCATGGGATAGATGAGGATCTGGGCGGCGGGCAGTGCCGCTCCCGCCTCCTTGAGCCGCAAGGTGGTGACCAGGGCGAGGTGGCCACCGGCGCTGTCGCCTGCGAGTGCGACCCGCCCGGGATCGCCGCGCCACTGCGGCAGCACGGCCATGATGGCGAGGGTCGCGGCCAGCGCATCGTCATGGGCGGCAGGATAGCTATGCTCGGGGGCGAGGCGTGTGTGGACGGCAAACACCAGGGAATTGGCACTGTTGCACAGCATCCGCATCTGGCGATCGTGGGTCTCGAAATCCCCGCTGACGAAACAGCCGCCGTGGAAATAGATCAGCACCGGATAGGCGGGGCAAGGGGGGCACTTGGGCTGGTAGAGCCGGATGGCGTAGTGATCGGCCTGCCACTCTTCGATGGCGCCCACCTCTGCCCGCTCTCCCCCCAAGACGGCAGAGGCAAGATAGCCCTCACGCCGCTCTTGCCAGCTCAGGCCGCTCGCCTTGGGGCGGCCTGCTGCGATGAAGTCCGCCACCATGGTCGCAATGGCCGGTTCAAGTTGTGTATCCATAACGCACCCATCAACTGTATATAAAAACAGGTATTGTGCGCTTTTGGCCCGGGAGCGCAACCGGCGTTAGCTGAGGCCGCTCACAAAATCAGGCTTCAATCAGTGTGAATTCAATCATATAGAGCGGCGGCAGTGCGGGGTAGATGTCCCGGATGACGGTTTTGAGCTCGGCTAGGGTCATGTTCTCCTGGCGAGCGTGCTCGTCGGTCAGCTCATCGAAGGCCACGGGGGTGACCGAGAGCACCTCTATGGCACCAAAGGGCTGGTGTTCCGGATTGGTGAAGAGTGCGAGCCGCTGGCCGGGCTGCCAGTTGGCCTCGCTCTCGTCGCGGATGGTGATGGTCTTGCGGCCGGACTGGATATCGGCGACGAAGCGGCCGAAGAAGGTGAATTCCGGGTAGGTTGGGGTGTGAACAGACATCTTCTCTCCGAAGGACAAGGGGTGGGCAGGGGCCGGATCAGCCAGCGGCTGGCCCATTCTAGGTGTGCCGATGAGGTCGCGCAGCACTTTTTGCCTGGGCGTGCGAGGGGCGGGCGCCGGCGCCCTTGCTCTGCCGTGCAAAGTGGCCGCAAGTGAACCCGAATGTGCGATGATGTGGGCTCCTCTTTCTTGATATGTAACAAAATGGAGGGGGACTGGCTGTGGTCTGATGGCGTCTGGCGCGGTTCTCCGCCCGGCGGACATGAACGAAAGGAGCGAGTGTGAATTCCGAGTTGATCTGGGTGCTCAGTATGCTGGTGGGCGCCATCTTCCTGTTTATTACCAACAGGGTGCGCATGGATGTGGTGGCCTTGTTGATCATCATCCTGTTCGTGTTGAGCGGCACCCTGACGCTGCCGCAGGCGCTGGCGGGGTTCAGCGATCCCAACGTCATCCTGATCGCCGCCCTGTTCGTGGTGGGGGAGGGGCTGGTGCGCACCGGCATCGCCTATCAGGTGGGGGATGCCCTGGTGAAGGTGGCGGGCAGCAGCGAGACCCGGCTGCTGGTGCTGCTGATGGTGGCGGTGGCGACCCTGGGGGCCGTGATGAGCAGCACAGGGGTGGTGGCCATCTTCATCCCCGTGGTGCTGAGCGTGGCGAACCGGATGGGGATCCCGGCGGGACGGCTGATGATGCCCCTCGGCTTTGCCGGTCTCATCAGCGGCATGATGACGCTGGTGGCCACGCCGCCCAACATGGTGGTGAACAGCGAGCTGATGCGCCATGGCATCCAGGGCTTCGGCTTCTTCGGTTTCACCCCCATGGGGGTGCTGATCCTCGGGCTGGGGGTGATCTACATGCTGCTGATGCGTCATCGTCTGGTGCACGAGGGGGAAGAGGGCAAGGGCAAGCAGGCGGGGCGCAGCACAATGCGCGACCTCATCCGCGACTATCGCCTGGCCGGCCGGGCACGCCGCCTGGCGATCCGCCCCGACTCTCCCCTGATAGGCCAGACCCTGGACGAGCTGCAGCTGCGTGCCCGCTTCGGGGCCAACGTCATCGGGCTGGAGCGCTGGCGCAAGTTTCGGCGGGTGATGGTGACCGTCTCCGGCGTCACCGAGTTCCAGGCCAAGGACGTGCTGCTCATCGACATGTCCGACCCCGAGGTGGATGTGCGGGAGTTTTGCAGCGAGGCGCGGCTCGAACCCATGATATTGCGCGGGGAGTACTTCTCGGATCAGGCGCGGGAGGTGGGCATGGCCGAGGTCTCCCTCATTCCGGGATCCCGGCTGCTCGGCAAGAGTATCCGCGAGGTGACCTTCCGCTCCCGCTACGGCCTGAGCGTGGTGGGGATCCGCCGCAACGGCGAGGCGCTCACCGGCAAGCTGGTGGATGAGCCGCTGCTGATGGGGGACAGCCTGCTGGTGGTGGGCAACTGGAGCCTCATTCGCCAGTTGCAGACCCACCACAGGGATTTCCTGCTGCTCGGCCTGCCCGCCGAGGTGGACGAGATGGCGCCGGCCCGCAGCCAGGCCATCCACGCCCTGATCGCCCTCGCGGTCATGATAGTGCTGATGGTGACGGATCCCGTGCCCAACGTCATAGCGGCGATCATCGCCTGCCTGCTGATGGGCAAGTTCCGCTGCATCGACATGGAGAGCGCCTACAAGTCCATCCACTGGCCGACCCTGATCCTGATCGTCGGCATGTTGCCCTTCGCCCTGGCGTTGCAGAAGACCGGCGGGGTTGATCTCATCGTCGGCGGGCTGATCTCGGCGGTGGGGGAGATGGGGCCCCGTGTCATGCTGGCCAGCCTGTTCGTGCTCTGCGCCGCCATCGGGCTCTTCATCTCCAACACCGCCACCGCTGTGCTGATGGCCCCCATTGCGCTCGGCACGGCCCAGCAGATGGGGGTCTCTCCCTATCCCTTCGCCATGACCATCGCCATTGCCGCCTCGGCGGCCTTCATGACGCCGGTCTCCTCACCGGTCAATACCCTGGTGCTCGGGCCCGGCAACTACAAGTTCATGGACTTCATCCGCGTGGGCGTGCCCTTTACCCTGCTGGTGATGGTGGTGAGCGTCATCGCCATCCCCTGGTTCTTCCCGTTCTGACAAGGGGAACAGAGACAAGCGGCCTGCGGGCCGCTTTTTATTGGCCATCAATCCCGCCGCTGTGGGATGAGGTTTGGGCTGACAAGCCAGTGAGCAGGGAGAACGGCAGGGAAGGAGAGGAGACAAGGGCTGAAATCCGGGCACAAAAAAACCAGCATGAGCTGGTCTGTTTGGTACTGCCTTGATGGTGCGGAAGGAGAGACTCGAACTCTCACGCCTAGGGCGCCAGAACCTAAATCTGGTGCGTCTACCAATTTCGCCACTTCCGCAATATTAATGGTGGCTATGACGGGATTCGAACCTGTGACCCCCGCATTATGAGTGCGATGCTCTAACCAACTGAGCTACATAGCCGTCTTGTGACCGACTCTCGTCGAAAACAAGTAAAAATGGCTGGGGTACTAGGATTCGAACCTAGGGATGGCGAGATCAAAACCCGCTGCCTTACCGCTTGGCGATACCCCAACGACGATGCCTGACAGAGACTATCAAACATCTTCTAAAAATGGCTGGGGTACTAGGATTCGAACCTAGGGATGGCGAGATCAAAACCCGCTGCCTTACCGCTTGGCGATACCCCAACTGAACAACTTGTAAATGGTGGCTATGACGGGATTCGAACCTGTGACCCTCGCATTATGAGTGCGATGCTCTAACCAACTGAGCTACATAGCCGTCTTGTGACCGACTCTCGTCGAAAACAAGTAAAAATGGCTGGGGTACTAGGATTCGAACCTAGGGATGGCGAGATCAAAACCCGCTGCCTTACCGCTTGGCGATACCCCAACAGTGCTCCTCGACAGTCATGAGACTGGCCAAAGAACTTTTAAAAATGGCTGGGGTACTAGGATTCGAACCTAGGGATGGCGAGATCAAAACCCGCTGCCTTACCGCTTGGCGATACCCCAACTGAATGATTAATGGTGGCTATGACGGGATTCGAACCTGTGACCCTCGCATTATGAGTGCGATGCTCTAACCAACTGAGCTACATAGCCAACCGTGCTTCCAGTGAGTCGTTGCCTCGTCACTGTGCGGCCGGAATTATGCGTATCTGGCTCTGGGGCGTCAACCCTTTTTTTGCCAGAAAAACCGAATTTGGGTGCGTTTGGCGAGTTATTGGACGCTGTCGCGCAAAAGCCCAACAATCTGGTTTTTTTTGCGACATTTGGCAGCAGATCCGCAACCTGCGCCCATAACAAAGAGGCCAGCAAATGCTGGCCTCTCATGGGGTTAGACGTTGAACAGGAAGTTCATGATATCGCCATCCTTGACGATGTAGTCTTTCCCTTCGGCGCGCATCTTGCCCGCTTCCTTGGCGCCTTGCTCACCCTTGTAGGTGATAAAGTCGTCGAAGGCGATGGTCTGGGCGCGAATAAAGCCTTTTTCAAAGTCGGTGTGGATCTTGCCCGCCGCCTGCGGGGCGGTGGCGCCGACCGGAATGGTCCAGGCGCGCACTTCCTTCACCCCGGCGGTGAAGTAGGTCTGCAGGTTCAGCAGCTCGTAACCTGAGCGGATCACCCGGTTCAGGCCCGGCTCTTCGATCCCCAGATCGGCCATGAACTCGGCGCGGTCGGCGTCGTCCAGCTCGGCGATGTCCGCCTCGATGGCGCAGCAGACCACCACCACAACGGCGTTCTCGGCGGCGGCGATCTCACGCACCTTGTCGAGGAAGGGATTGTTGTCGAAGCCATCTTCCGCCACGTTGGCGATGTACATGGTGGGTTTCAGGGTCAGGAAGTTGAGGTGGGCAACGGCCGCCAGCTCTTCCTTGTCCAGCTTCATGCCGCGGATCATCTGGCCGTTTTCCAGGGCAACCCGAATCTTTTCCAGGGTCTCCACTTCCAGCTTGGCATCCTTGTCGCCGCCCTTGGCGCGCTTGGACTGACGGTGGATGGCGCGTTCGCAGGCGTCCAGATCCGACAGGGCCAGTTCGGTGTTGATCACCTCGATGTCATCGGCCGGGGAGACCTTGCCCGCCACGTGGATGATGTTCTCGTCCTCGAAGCAGCGCACCACGTGACCTATGGCTTCGGTCTCGCGGATGTTGGCCAGGAACTGGTTGCCCAGACCCTCGCCCTTGGAGGCGCCCGCCACCAGACCGGCGATGTCCACAAACTCCATGGTGGTCGGCACCACGCGCTGGGGGTTGATGATGGCCGCCAGCTGGTCGAGGCGGGGATCCGGCATGGGGACCACACCCGTGTTCGGCTCAATGGTGCAGAACGGGAAGTTGGCGGCTTCGATGCCGGCCTTGGTCAGCGCATTGAACAGGGTGGATTTGCCTACATTGGGCAGGCCCACGATACCGCATTTAAAACCCATGAATTGTTACCTTACGTGATGGATGCTGTTGAGGGCCGCTTAACCTGTCCACGCTCTTACTGCGAGGCCGTGATCAAGGCTCATGTGCTGCTCGGAATCCTCACGTATGCCTATACGCTCCGGTTCCTGCGCTGCGCTTCACCTTGCTGACGACCTCTCGTCACAGTGCGTGGACAGGTTCTTGGGCAGCCCTGTCATATTGTGCGAGCCTGACTCATGTCAGGCATCTGTATTCAGACTTTCTCGGCCTTGAAGCTGTGCAGCCGGTTCATGGCCTTGGTCATGTCCTGCTTGAACAGGATGTCGGTGGCGCGCAAGGACTCATCCAGTGCTGCCTCGATCAGGCTCTGTTCACTGCTGGGCGCCTTGGTCAGCACGAAACCGGCGACCAGCTCCTTGGCACCGGGATGACCTATCCCGAGGCGCAGCCGGAAGAAGTTATTGTTGTTGCCCATCCTGGCGATGATGTCTTTCAGGCCATTGTGGCCGCCGTGACCGCCGCCCTGCTTGAACTTGGCGATGCCGGGGGGCAGGTCCAGTTCGTCGTGGGCCACCAGTATCTCCTCCGGGACTATCTGGTAGAAGCGGGCCAGGGCCGCCACCGCCTTGCCGGAGAGGTTCATGTAGGTGTTCGGGATGAGCAGCCGCACATCCTGCCCCTCCACCAGGAAGCGGGCGGTGTGGCCGAAGAACTTGGGCTCTTCGCGCAGGCTGACATTGTGCCAGCGGGCTAGCTGCTCCACATACCAGGCCCCCGCGTTGTGGCGGGTCTTGGCATATTCGGGGCCGGGATTACCCAGCCCGACAATCAGTTTGATTTGATGGGTCACGCTTGATGTCTTCACTCGCTACTTGCCATGAGCGGATGGCCCGGGGCAATGGGACGCAATATTCTAGCCGCCGAGTGGCGATCACTCAACCAAAGCTCGGCAAGCGGGGGGAATAACCCGGGAACCGGGTGCCAACGATCGCCAAAACGGGTCTGGTCAGGCCCGTTTCTGACGCAGTGGCTCAAGGGACGTCGGCTTGACCGGCACGCAGCAGGGTCACCGTCTCTTCATCCAGGGCGGTCACCAGGGGGCGGGCATGACGCACATAGTCCACGAACGAGGCTGCGTCTGTGCCGCAATCCACCTTGGCCGCCTTGCAGTCGAGGGCCTTGCCCGGCCCATAGACGGCGCTGAGCTGCTCGCCGCGCTGTGCCACTGCCAGCACCGGGAAGGCGGTCAGCTGGCCTGCTACCCAGGCGAGATCCACCCGCTCGGCACTCTGACTCTCTGGACTCTGGTTCTCTGGACTCTGGCGCTGGGCCCGTGCCAGAGCCTGCCAGCCGTCGTTGCCGTTGGCGCTGTAGGCGTTGGTCACCACCCGGTAGCGCTTTGTATCCACTAGATCCTGCCACTGACCCTCGGCCGTTTTCCACTGCAGGCGAGTCAGTTGGCCCGCCTTGCCTGCGTCGGTCTCCTGGAAGCTGTAACGTAGGTGGCCGCCATAGGGGAACTTGCCCGCATGGGCGCTGGCGGGCAGGGTGGCGGTGATGGTCTCGGTCAGCAGGGCCCGCACCTCGGCGCCGGAGAGGGTCAACACGGTGAGCGGGTTCTTGAACGGCAGCAGGCTGAGGGCCGCCTCCCCTTCACGCAGTTCACCGGCGGGCAAGTCGGCGCGCACGCCCCCCACCGCCAGCAGGGCGAAGTCGACCGGGCCGCCGGTCAGGGCCTGCACCTGCGGGCTATTGGCCCAAAAATATTGGCCTTCCGCCACCAGGGGCGCGACGTCGGAGCCGTGGTTGTCGCTGCCGTTGTCGCCGGGGCGGCGGGCATTTTGCAACGGCGCGGGAAGGGTGCCGATGACGGGGCCGTAGGCCTGCTCCAGCGCCGGTTTGTAGTGGCTGTCGATGATGCCGCGCAGGCGCGGATCTTCATCCACCGTCACCAGGTTGGGCTGGGCGTCGATGAACTTGCCGGCCTGCTGGCTGCGGGTCTTGTCCAGCGTCTGCTGGCGGGCCGGATCGGCGAAGAAGTCGCGGCTGGCCAGCAGCTGGTTCTGACCCTTGCAGGCGATGACCCGGCCCTGGGCGTCGAAGCTGACCCGGGCAAGGCCGATGGCCTGGGCGTAGGATCCCGCCTGCACCACGCAGGTCAGGCCGACGCCGTCCGGATTGGTGACCAGCGCCGCGTATTCCCCCGTCTTGCCCCAGCCGATGTTGCGAAAGTCTCCGAGCAGGCTGTGGGAGTGGCCGCCGACGATGGCATCGATGCCATTCACCCTGGCCGCCAGCGCCAGATCCCGGGCGTTGCCGATGTGGGTGAGGGCGACGATCCGGTTGATCCCTCTGGCTTGCAGCAGGTCGACCGTGGCCTGGGCCGAGGTCACTTCCTTGGCAAAGCGCAGCTTGCCGACGTTGGGGGAGATGTTGGCCATGTCCTCCAGCACTAGCCCGACGACGGCGACCAGCTGCTTGTCTGCGGGCAGATGGTCGAGATCGGTGACCGGGCTCTTCTGGTTGCCATCGAAGGCATAGACCACGAAGGGCTTGAGGTTGCTGGCCTGGCTCAGATCCGGATCGTCGCGGCTGTCCAGATTGGCGGCCAGCACCGGGAAGTTCACCCCCTGGATGAAGCGGGCCAGCTTCTGGTTGTCGAGATCGAACTCGTGGTTGCCAAGGGCCATGGCATCCAGGCCGAACTGGCTCAGCAGTTCGGCATTGGCCATCCCCTCGTTGAGCTTGAAGTAGCCGCTGCCCTGCCAGGCATCGCCGCCGTGCAGCAGCAGTATCGGCTGGTTCTTGGCGAGCGCCTCGGCCTGGAAGGCTTTCGTCATGGTGAGCAGGCGCGGATAACCGCCGAGGCGGGTGTAGAGGGTGTCGGTTTCCCCCTGCCTGCCGAAGAGGGGTCCCTTCAGCTCGGCATTGACCGGGTCGAACTGGGAGTGGGTGTCGTTCATGTGTGCCAGGGTCAGGGTGAAGGGCGGATCCTGCTGGCCGGTCAGGCAGGCAGAGAGCAGGGCGCACAGCGGGAGGAGAGTGAGGAGACGCAAGCACTTCATGGGGACATCCTTAACCTGCGGGGGCAGGGCATTACATTGACCAGGCTTGAAAAAACAAAAACCGCCAGTTGGCGGTTTTTGTCACAACGGGGTCTATCAATGCTCAAACATGGCAGAGATGGACTCTTCGTTGCTGATACGACGGATGGCCTCGGCCAGCACGGAGGAGAGGGTCAGCTGCTTGACCTTGCCGACGGCTTTCATCTCCGCGGTGAGCGGGATGGAGTCGGTGATGATCAGCTCGTCGATGACCGAGTTCTTGATGTTCTCCACTGCGGTACCGGAGAAGACCGGGTGGGTCGCATAGGCGAACACGCGCTTGGCACCGCGCTCTTTCAGCGCTTCTGCGGCCTTGCACAGGGTGCCGCCGGTGTCGATCATGTCATCGACGATGACGCAGTCACGGCCAGCCACGTCACCGATCAGGTGCATGACCTGGGAGACGTTCGGACGGGGACGACGCTTGTCGATGATGGCGATGTCGGTGTCGTCCAGCAGCTTGGCGATGGCACGGGCACGGACCACGCCGCCGATGTCCGGCGAAACGACCACGGGGGATTCGAGGTTCTTGGACTTCATGTCTTCCAGCAGCACAGGGCTGCCGAACACGTTGTCTACGGGGACATCGAAGAAGCCCTGGATTTGCTCGGCATGCAGGTCAACGGTCAGCACGCGATCCACACCCACGCTGGAGAGGAAGTCGGCGACGACCTTGGCGGTGATGGGCACACGGGCGGAGCGGACGCGGCGGTCCTGACGGGCATAACCAAAGTAGGGAATAACGGCAGTGATACGGCCAGCTGAAGCACGACGCAGTGCATCCACCATGACGATCAATTCCATCAAATTGTCGTTGGTCGGGGCACAGGTGGATTGAATGATGAAGATATCGCCACCGCGTACATTCTCATTGATCTGTACGCTGATCTCGCCGTCGCTAAAGCGACCTACGGCAGCATTGCCGAGTTTGATAAACAGGCGATCTGCGATCTTCTGGGCTAGTTCCGGCGTTGCGTTACCAGCAAACAGCTTCATGTCAGGCACGGTTTGAAACCTCGGGGTTGCATCCAGTATGTGGGGAGTCTGATTCAGACCCGTATCGTTTGGGGGCAAACGATTTATCAAGATAACGGACAAGGTCTCTGGAAGTTCATGGTGGCGCCGGATTACCCGGGTGGACGGCAGAGCCACCACCTCAGGCGCCATTATGTCAGATTGGCTGGGGTACTAGGATTCGAACCTAGGAATGGCGAGATCAAAACCCGCTGCCTTACCGCTTGGCGATACCCCAATCACTGACTTGTTGCAAAGTGACGAAGAGTGGTGATATGTTCTCGCCCTTGGCGACAAACCCATCCCAGCCTTCCGGCACCCTTGCCAACACCTTCCGAGCAGCCACTTCGTCTTCAAATTGAGCAAAGACGCAGGCGCCAGTGCCCGTCATTCTTGACGGCGCGTATTCTAGCAACCAGCCGAGCGCATTGGCAACCTCGGGGTGGCGCTTTTTCACCAGCAATTCGCAATCGTTTTTCCACACCCCTTCCAGCAGGTTGTGTAATGTCATCCTGGGGGTGTCGCGGGGCAGCTCGGGATCCTGAAACACCGCCGCCGTTGCCACATGGCAATCGGGCTTGAGCACCAGATACCAGGCGCTCGGCAGCTCCACCGGTTGCAGCCTCTCGCCGACCCCTTCTGCAAACGCGGCCCGGCCGCGCACGAACACAGGCACGTCGGCCCCCAGCTGCACGCCGAGCTGTGCCAGCTCCTCTTCGCCGAGACCCGCCTGCCAGAGATGATTCAGCGCCACGAGGGTGGTGGCGGCATCAGACGAGCCGCCGCCGATGCCGCCCCCCATGGGCAACACCTTCTCCAGCCGGATATGGGCCCCCATCGGGCTTGGCAGCCTGGCCTGCAACAGGCGGGCGGCCCGGATGATGAGGTTCTGTTCATCCGGCACCCCGGGGATGGCCGGGCTCAGGGTGAGCAGGTCGGTATCGGCGAGCGGCTCGAACTCCAGCCAGTCGCCGTGATTGAGGAAGATGAACAGGGTCTGCAGCTCGTGATAGCCGTCGGGACGGCGGCCGTTGATGTGCAGGAAGAGGTTGAGCTTGGCCGGTGCCGGCCAGCGGATCGGCGCCTGCCGGATGGTGTCCTGCATCATGGCGCCAAGGTCCATTGGTTGATCTGCAACTTGAGGCGGCTGCCCTGGCCCGTCATGGTCAGCAGGTGGGGCAGCCGGTAGTTGTCCTGATCCCGGTAGTCCCCATAGACGATCTGCCACTGGCCGTCGCGCACCGAGGCCAGGCTGGCATCGGGATTGAGCTCGAATTCGGCCTGGCCCGGCAGCCCCTTGATCCACTCCGGCAACCCGGCGACCGGAATATTCCAGCCGGTGAGTTGATAGACGAGGGCTTCGGCATCCTGGCTCTGATGCACCTTGCCCTCGTTGTCGGTCAGGGTGATCTCCCCCTTGCTGCGGGAGAGTTCCAGGATATGGGTGCCGATCAGGCTGGTGAGGTTGAGGCGATAGTCATCGCCGTTCTGCTGCCAGTTGAGGCGGGCGCTGCCTTTCTGGCGCGCCGTGATGATGGCCATCTTGCCCGACAGCTCCCAATGGGTCAGCTGCTCGAGACGGGCCCGTTCCTGCTGCCAGTTGACCTGATCCCGCTGGGGTTGAGTGGTGGTACAGCCGGCCAGTACCAGCAGGCAGGCGAGGGAGAAGATACGCAACAACAAGGTCGTGCTCCGGATAAGAGATTTGCCACAGTATAAGGGGCGGCCGTATTGCTTTTAAAGACTTACCCTTTCTCGTACAATTGTCGGCCTTCATACCCTGTGCACGAAACGATCATCACCCACCCATGAGTCTGCTTGCCCTCGGAATCAACCACAACACCGCCAGTGTCGCCTTGCGGGAACGGGTCGCATTTGGCCCGGACTGCATCGATCGCGCCTTGCGTGAGCTGGTGGAGCAGCCCGGCGTCAGCGAGGCGGTGATCGTCTCCACCTGCAATCGCACCGAGCTGTACTGCAGCCTGGAGCAAGGGCAGGGGGAGCAGGTGCTGAGCTGGCTGCAGCGGTTCCACGCGCTGGAGGCGAGCGAGGTGCTCTCCGCCATCTACCGCCACCAGGACGAGGAGGCGGTGCGCCACCTGATGCGGGTGGCCTGCGGGCTGGACTCCCTGGTGCTGGGAGAGCCGCAGATCCTGGGGCAGATCAAGCAGTCCTACGCCCACGCCCAGCAGGCGGAAGCGGTGAAGGGCTCGCTGGAGCGCCTGTTCCAGAAATCCTTCTCGGTGGCGAAACGGGTGCGTACCGACACCGAGATCGGCGCCAGTGCGGTCTCGGTGGCCTTCGCCGCCGTGAGCCTGGCCCGCCGCATCTTCTCCGATCTCTCCCAGACCAAGGTGCTGCTGGTGGGGGCGGGCGAGACCATAGAGCTCGTCGCTCGGCATCTGCGCGAGCAGAGCGTCACCCAGATGATGGTGGCGAACCGCACCCTGCAGCGGGCCCAGCTGCTGGCCGAGGAGTTCGGCGCCCAGGTGATGACCCTCGAAGAGATCCCGGACTACCTGCACGAGGCGGACATCGTCATCAGCTCCACCGCCAGCCCCCTGCCCATCATCGGCAAGGGCATGGTGGAGCGCGCCCTCAAGGCCCGCCGCTTCAGGCCCATGTTCCTGGTGGACATCGCCGTGCCCCGCGACATCGAAGCCGAGGTGGACGAGCTCTCCGACGCCTATCTCTACACGGTGGACGATCTGCAGGGCATCATCGAGCAGAACCTCGAGACCCGCAAGCGGGCGGCCGCCGAGGCCGAGCTCATCGTGCAGGAAGAGCGCGACGACTTCATGGGCTGGTATCGCAGCCAGCACTCGGTGGATCTCATTCGCGATTACCGCCACCAAGCCCAGCAGGTGGCGGATGAAGAGTTGCAGCGTGCCCTGCTGGCCCTGCAACAGGGCGAGAATGCCGAGCAGGCGCTCAAGGCCCTGGCCCACCGCCTCACCAACAAGTTGATCCACGCACCGACCCAGGCCCTGCGCCAGGCCGCCGCCCAGGGGGACAGCCACAAGCTGTCCCAGCTGCGCCAGGTGCTGGGATTGTCACAAGAGTCATAGTTTGGGGGTGGCCAGCCGGCTGCCCCTCCTCCATCGAGAACACAAGATTTATGAACCCGTCATTGATCAGAAAGCTGGAAGGCCTCATCGAGCGCCACGAAGAAGTACAGGCCCTGCTCGGGGAGCCCGGGGTCGCCTCGGATCAGGACAGATACCGTGCCCTGACCCGGGAATATGCCCAGCTCGAAGACATAGTGCACGCCTTCCAGCGCTTCCGTCAGGCCGAGGAGAACCTCGAGACCACCAAGATGATGCTGGAAGAGGATGACGCCGACCTGCGCGAGATGGCGCAGGAGGAGCTGCCGCTCGCCAAGGCGACCTTCGAGGAGCAGGAGCAGGCGCTGCAGGTGATGCTGCTGCCGCGGGATCCCAAGGATGACAACAACTGCTATCTCGAGATCCGTGCTGGCGCCGGTGGCGACGAGGCGGCCATCTTCGCGGGGGATCTGTTCCGCATGTACTCCCGTTACGCCGAACGCCAGGGTTGGCGCGTCTCCATCGTCAGCTGCAACGACGGCGAGCACGGTGGCTACAAGGAGGTGATCGCCAAGGTGGACGGCGAGCACGTCTACGGCCGTCTCAAGTTCGAGTCCGGCGGCCACCGGGTGCAACGGGTGCCCGAGACCGAATCCCAGGGCCGGGTGCACACCTCCGCCTGTACCGTGGCCGTGCTGCCGGAAGTGCCGGAAGCCGAACAGATCGAGATCAACCCCTCAGAGCTGAAGATCGACACCTTCCGCGCCTCCGGGGCCGGTGGCCAGCACGTCAACAAGACCGACTCCGCCATCCGCATCACCCACCTGCCCACCGGGCTGGTGGTGGAGTGCCAGGATGAGCGCTCCCAGCACAAGAACCGCGCCAAGGCGATGTCGGTGCTCTCCGCCCGCCTGCAGGCGGCCGAGGACGAGCGTCACCGTGCCGCCGAGCAGAGCACCCGCCGCAACCTGGTGGGCTCTGGGGATCGCTCCGAGCGCATCCGCACCTACAACTACCCCCAGGGTCGCCTCTCCGAGCACCGCATCAACCTCACCCTCTATCGGCTGGGGGAGATCCTCGAAGGGGATCTGGATTGCGTCATCACGCCCCTGGTGCAGGAGTACCAGGCGGATCAGCTCGCCTCCCTGGCCGAGAGCAACTAATGCCCATGCAGATCCAGCAGGCTCGTGCCCACATCATGGCGACCCTGGCTTTTGGGGAATCCCCCCGCGCCGACGCCGATGCGCTGCTCTGCCATCTGCTGGGTTGCCGGCGCAGCTACCTGATGACCTGGCCGGAGCGCGAGCTCGATGCCGCCCAGCAGGCGACTCTGCAAGGGTGGCTTGACCGTCGGCTGGCCGGTGAACCCATCGCCCACCTCATCGGCGAGCGGGAGTTCTGGTCCCTGCCGCTGAAGGTGAGCCCGGCCACCCTGATCCCGCGCCCGGACACCGAGGTGCTGGTGGAGCAGGCGCTGGCACGCTTGCCGGCCGGCCCCTGCGCCCTGCTGGATCTCGGCACCGGCACCGGCGCCATCGCGCTGGCGCTCAAGTCAGAGCGGCCCGATGCCGATGTATGGGCGGTGGATCGGATGCCGGACGCCGCCGCCCTGGCCCGCGCCAACAGCGCGGCCCTGGGGTTGCCCATCGCAGTGCGGGACGGCAGCTGGTTCGCGCCCCTGGCGGATGCACCGCGTTTTGCGATGATCGTCTCCAATCCGCCCTATATCGACGGGGCGGATCCCCATCTCGACGAGGGGGACGTGCGTTTCGAGCCGCGCTCCGCCCTGGTGGCGGACGAGCAGGGGCTGGCGGACATTCGCCTGATAGTCGCCGGTGCCCCCGCCCATCTGTGCCCGGGGGGCTGGCTCCTGCTGGAGCACGGTTGGGAGCAGGGAGCCGCGGTGCGTCAGCTTCTGCTGCAACAGGGCTACTGCCAGGTGGAAACCGTGCGGGATTATGGGGATAACGAGCGGGTGACCCTGGGTCGTCTGGCGCCGTGATGATGACGGGCGGAACTGTCCGCCCCTGTGCAAGGAAATCATATGTATGTTGCTCTCAAACATCTGCACCTCACCCTGATTGTCGGGGCCGTGCTGATGTTTATGCTGCGCTTTTACTGGGCCCAAACCGGCTCCATTCATGCCCGTAACGGCCGGGTGCTGCAGGCCAGCGGCTGGCTCAATGGCCTGGTGGTGCTCTCCGGCGTGCTGCTGTGCATGGTGCTGGATCTCAATCCCCTCAACAACGGGATCCCCTGGCTCAGCGAGAAGCTGAGCGCAGTGCTGGCGGTGGCCTTCCTCGGCATGATGGCGCTGCGCCTGGCGCGCAGCAACAGCATCCGCTGGTTTGCCTTCCTGGGCGCCCTGGGGTGGATCTTCTTTATCGCCAAGCTGGCGGTGCAAAAGCAGGCCAACCTGTTCGGTTAGGGATGACGACGATGATACGTGTGGATGAGTGGACCGACTTCGAGGCCCACGACCTGGCCGAACTGGCGCTGTCGGTGAGCGACGAGATCCTGGGCCATGGCGGCGCGGGAGAGGCCGAGCTGGCCCGCCTCGATAGCTGGCTGGACGAGGCCATAGTCGAAGGGGACTGTGACGAGGTGCGCCGTCAGCTGTTGCAGGGCTTCTACCAGACCCTGGGGTTTCGGGGCGACTGGCAGGATTACTTCTCTGCCGCCAACTGCGACCTGAACCAGGTGCTGGTGCAGCGCAAGGGCATACCGGTGAGCCTTGGCATCCTCATCATCCAGCTGGGTCGCAAGATTGGCCTGGATGTGGAGGGGATCTGCTTCCCGGGCCATTTCCTGGTGAGCTTCGCCGGCCTGGAGGGGGAGGTCTATGTGGACCCCTTCAACGGGGACGAGCTGAGCCTGCACCGCATCGAGCTGCTGCTGCGCGGGGCCCTCGGCAACCTGGCAACCCTGAGCAACGACCATTTGCAGCCTGCGGGGCAGTGGGAGATCATCGAACGCCTGCTCAACGTCAGCAAGGGGGCCCTGCTGCGGGAGGAGCGCATGGCCGAGGCGCTGCGCACCAGCGAGCTGTTGCTGCGCATGAAGCCCGGTGATCCGCTGGAGACGCGGGACAGGGGCTTCATCTACGAGCAGCTCGACTGCCCCCGTTTCGCCGCCGACGATTTTGAATACTTTATTGAACAATGCCCGGACGATCCTGTGGCCGACGTGCTGAAAACCCAGCTGGCCAGCCTGGATCTTAGCCCCAAGCCCCTCCATTGAGGGCCTCTGGGGAAGCCCTTTCACTTAAGGATGCTGAGATGGAACAGAAGAATATCAAGATCAACGCGATCGACGTCGCCAACGACAAGCCCTTCGTGCTGTTCGGTGGCATGAACGTGCTGGAATCCCGCGACATGGCGATGGCGGTGTGCGAGAAGTACGTGGAAGTGACCAGCAAGCTGGGCATACCATTCGTGTTCAAGGCGAGCTGGGACAAGGCGAACCGCTCCTCCATCCACTCCTACCGCGGCCCGGGTCTGGAAGAGGGGATGAAGATCTTCCAGGAGCTCAAGGCGACCTTCGGCATGCCGGTCATCTCCGATCTGCACGAGCCCCATCAGGCCAAGCCGGTGGCGGAAGTGGTGGATGTCATCCAGCTGCCCGCCTTCCTGGCGCGCCAGACCGATCTGGTGGAGGCCATGGCCCGCACCGGCAACGTCATCAACATCAAGAAGCCGCAGTTCCTGAGCCCGAGCCAGATGAAGAACATCACCGACAAGTTCGAGGAGTGCGGCAACGATCGCCTGATCCTGTGCGAGCGCGGTGCCAGCTTCGGCTACGACAACCTGGTGGTGGACATGCTGGGCCTGGGCGTAATGAAGAAGAGCACCGGCGGCTACCCCGTCATCTTCGACGTGACCCACTCCCTGCAGTGCCGCGATCCGCTGGGGGCCGCCTCCGGTGGTCGCCGCGAGCAGGTGACCGAGCTGGCCCGTGCCGGCATGGCGGTCGGTCTGGCGGGTCTCTTTATTGAGTCCCACCCGGATCCCAAGATCGCCCGCTGCGACGGCCCGAGCGCCCTGCCGCTGGAGAAGCTGGAAGGCTTCCTCAAGCAGATGAAGGCCATCGACGATCTCATCAAGGGCTTCGAGCCCCTGGATACCTCCGTCTGATCCAGCACGCCGGTTGAGTTATGCCAAATGCCCCGCCATGCGGGGCATTTTTTTATCCAGCATGTTTTCATTGGGCTCCTAAATACATCGCCGACCAAATATATCAAGGTTGCCGTGGTGTTAATGATGTTAAATATATTGTGTGATTAATGTCTCTTAATTGCTTCTTATAACGTGTGACAGTGGCGCCGTTGCGATGACGAAATAGCATGACGCCGGCGAGGGAAGGATATTTTCTCGTGACCGCTCCCTGCATGCCTATTTCTGCCATATGAGCTGTCAATTAATTAACAGGACGTTAATCATGCACAAGAAAGTATTCAGCAGCCTTTATTTCCAGGTGTTGCTTGCGATCACCCTGGGGGTATTTCTGGGACATGTCTATCCCGATCTCGGGGCTGATATGAAGCCGCTGGGTGATGGCTTCGTGAAATTAATCAAGATGATCATTGCCCCCGTTATTTTCTGCACCGTAGTGACCGGCATCGCCGGCATGGAGAGCATGAAGGCGGTGGGGAAAACCGGTGCCATCGCGCTGCTCTACTTTGAAGTGGTGAGCACCATAGCCCTGGTCATCGGGCTGTGCGTGGTCAACCTGCTGCAACCCGGGGTCGGCATGAACGTGGATCCCGCCACGCTAGATGCCAGCGCCATCTCGGCCTATGCCGAGCAAGCCAAGTCCCAGGGCATCATCGCCTTCCTGCTTGACGTGATCCCGGGCAGCGTGATCGGCGCCTTTGCCAGCGGCAACATTCTTCAGGTGTTGCTGTTTGCGGTGCTGTTTGGCTTCTCCCTGCATCATATCGGCGAGAAGGGGAAACTGGTCTTCAATATGATTGACAGCTTCTCCCAAGTTATTTTCGGCATCATCAACATGATCATGAAATTGGCACCGGTTGGCGCCTTTGGTGCCATGGCGTTTACCATAGGAAAATATGGTATCGGCTCCCTGGTTCAGCTCGGTCAGTTAATTGCCTGCTTCTATGTGACCTGTCTGCTTTTCATCTTCATGGTGCTGGGCAGCATTGCCAGGGCAAATGGTTTCAGCATAGTGCGCTTTATTTCCTACATCCGGGAAGAGCTGCTGATCGTGCTGGGCACTTCCTCTTCCGAATCCGTATTGCCGCGCATGCTGGTGAAGATGGAGGCGCTCGGCTGCAAGAAGTCGGTGGTGGGCCTGGTGATCCCGACCGGTTACTCCTTCAATCTGGATGGCACCTCCATCTACCTGACCATGGCGGCCGTCTTCATCGCCCAGGCGACCAATACGCCGCTGGATCTGTTCCAGCAGCTCACCCTGCTGGTGGTGCTGCTCATCTCCTCCAAGGGGGCGGCCGGGGTCACCGGCAGCGGCTTCATCGTGCTGGCGGCCACCATCTCGGCGGTGGGGCACCTGCCGCTCGCCGGACTGGCGCTGATCCTGGGGATAGATCGCTTCATGTCCGAGGCGCGGGCCCTGACCAACCTCATCGGCAACGGTGTGGCGACCCTGGTGGTGGCGCGTTACTGCGATCAGCTCGACGAGCAGAAGATGAACGAGGTGCTCGCCAACCCGGTCAAGGGGCTGAAGGTCGACCAGCACGGATAGCCGGCAGGTGCGGCCTGCGAGGCGAGGATGGGCAGGCACTGTGGCTTGCCCATAAAAAAACGGCCCGAGTGGGCCGTTTTTTTATGGTGCAGATGACAGCAGAGCGACTTACAGGCTCTGGGTGAAGGTGCGGGTGACCACATCACGCTGCTGTTCCGGGGTCAGGGCGTTGAAACGCACTGCGTAGCCGGATACGCGGATGGTGAGCTGCGGGTATTTCTCCGGATTGGCGATGGCGTCTTCCAGGGTCTCGCGGCGCAGCACGTTGACGTTCAGGTGTTGACCACCCTCGACCACGGGTTCGGTCTGGACCGGCAGTTCACGGTATTCGAACTGGCCCAGGTCGGACAGTGCGACTTCCTGATCGGCGACGAAGCTGTCGCCCTTGGCGCAGATGCAGCGAGCCTGCTGCTTCTCTTCATCCAGCAGCCAGAAAGAGTTCAGCAGTGCGGCGTTGGCGGACTGGGTGATTTGGATGCCCTTGATCATGGTATGACTCCTCATAGGAAAGCGGATTCAACGGTAAGCACATTACCCTGATGTTTTTAAACCACCTTGGTGACGGGATGATTTAACGGGGCCTTGCCTTACACCTTTACTTCGTTGGGGTCATATATATCACGATGGTAATAATACGAAAATTGATCCAAATCAATAAATGCGCGATTTGCGCGCGAGAAAAGGGATTAATTCATTGAGATTAATCAAAAAGAGATCATTTTTATGATTTCGTAAGATATATGAATTATGCATTTTTTATTGGGTATATCTAGTAATTTAACTACACCTTTAGCCGTTATTCTCTTTATAAGGTCAGGGCCGGGTGTCTTATCAGGTTAGGGGGGCGCCGCTGGCTGAAGCCATTGACCGTCATCTCGATCGCCAGGGTGCCAGGGGAAAGGGGACACCGGGATGCAGGTGCGGCCATCTCCTTGAGCCGAGTCGCGGTTGCGTCTTGCTGCCCGGCCACCTATCCTGAGCCCCTTGCGGCATTCATCGAGGATATCGGGGTGCCAGAGGCAGTGGATTCACAGAGAGAGGAGACTGGCGTGCTGACCTGGAAGGACGTGATCGGTTCTGAGAAAGAGCAGGACTATTTCAAGGCAACCCTGGCGACCGTCAGGGAGGAGCGGGAAGCGGGCAAGGTGATCTACCCCCCGGCCACCGAGGTGTTCAATGCCTTCAAGCTGACCGAGCTGGACAGCGTCAAGGTGGTGATCCTGGGGCAAGACCCCTATCACGGGCCGAGCCAGGCGCACGGCCTCTGCTTCTCCGTGCTGCCCGGGGTGCGCACGCCCCCCTCCCTGGTCAACATCTACAAGGAGATGCAGCGGGATCTGCCGGGTTTTGTCACACCCGGTCACGGTTATCTGGAGTCCTGGGCCACCCAGGGGGTGCTGCTGCTCAATACGGTGCTGACGGTGCAGGCGGGCATGGCCCACTCCCATGCCCACCTGGGCTGGGAGACCTTTACCGACAGGGTCATCGAGCGGATCAACTCCCACTGCCAGGGGGTGGTCTTCCTGCTGTGGGGAGCCCATGCCCAGAAGAAGGGGCGCTTCATCGACAGGCAGCGTCACCATGTACTGACGGCTCCCCATCCCAGCCCATTGTCCGCTCACCGCGGCTTCATCGGCTGCGGCCACTTCTCCGAGGCAAACCGCCTGCTGGTGCAGCAGGGGATGAGCCCCATCGACTGGCTCTCGGTCTGCCATGACCAGCCCGTGCCGGCCTGACCGTCTTCCCGCCTCTGCGAGTGGCCAGGGCACGCAGGCCTGCCCGCTGGTCTGCGCCGCCGGGGCGGGGATTGTCTGCAACTGATTTGATTGAGTGCAAAGTTCGGGTAATAAATGACCGTATACTCGAGACAGTCTCTTTTTCAATTCAGCGCAAGGAGTGCTCATGTTATCCAGTCTCCATAAGGACCACCTCAACATCGCCAGGCTGCTGACGCTGCTCAAGCACAAGCTGGCAGCCATCCGCAATGAGCAGCCGGTGAGCTATTTCCTGCTCCGGGACGTGGTGGACTACTTGCGGGAGGTCTCCGACAAGTTCCATCACCCCAAGGAAGACATGATCTATGACTACTACCTGAAGTACAGGGTGGTGGAGGGGGAGGTCGCCAACCGGCTGCATGAGGAGCACGCCCGCCTGCTGGTGGCCGGCACCGAGCTCAAGGAGATGGTGGAGATGATACTGATGGACGCCGTCATTCCGCTTGAGCAGTTCACCGCCAAGCTGGAGCAGTTCATCGAGCAGCAGGAGGCCCACATGAACTATGAGGAAGGGGTGATCTTCCCTCATCTGCGTGACTCCCTGACCGAGGATGACTGGCGCCACCTGGAGCAGCTCTGGCAGAACAGGGCCATCAATGATCCCCTGTTCGGGGCCGAGGTGAGCCAGCACTTCCAGGCGCTGGCCAAGCAGCTCTCGCTGCCCCCCTCATCCTGAAATGGCAGGCGGACCAAAAAACGACGCCCCCGCGTGGCCGGGGCGTGGTGTTTTTAATTGTGGGGGGGGGTGTGGCGCCCAACG
>NZ_JASATR010000020.1:0-102420 GCF_038440395.1 Aeromonas sp. OTU364 | reverse complement strand
ACGGCCCTGTTCACCGGCGCGGGCGGCCTCGATGGCGGCGTTGAGGGCCAGCAGGTTGGTCTGCTCCGAGATGCTGCGGATGGTGTCGAGTATGCTGCCGATGGAGTCGGTCTGGCTCGCCAGGGATTCGATGACCCCGGCCACCTGCTCTATCTCCCCCGAGAGGCCGACGATGCCGTGGCGGGCCTGAGCCACCACGACCGCACCCGCATCGGCCTGATCGTTGGCCTGCCTGGCCACGTCGGCGGCGAGAGACGCATTGCCGGCGATCTCGCTGACGGTGGCGCCCATCTCGTGGATGGCGGTGGCGACCTGGACGGTGCGATCCCGCTGTGCGGTACAGTTGTGCTGGGTCAGCTGGGCCTTGGCGGCCACCTCGTTGGCGGTGGCGGCGAGCTGGCGGGAGTTGCTCGCCACCTGCTCGATGGAGCCGTGGATCTTGGCGACGAAGTTGTTGAAGCCGGTGGCGACCTGGCTCAGTTCGTCCCGTCCTTCCACCTTGAGGCGCTGGGTCAGATCCCCGTCACCACTGCCCAGTTCCCGGAACAGGCGGGCCAGTTCGTTGAGGGGGCGACTGACGGAGCCCGCCAGCAGGACGCCGAGCAGCCCCATGCCGACGGCGATGAGCAGGCTCACCAGCACTATGTGCAGTCGCGCCTTGTCCAGCTCGGCATAGATCTCGGCTTCCGGCACCTGGGCCACCAGATACCAGTCGAGCAGGGGGATATAGCTGGTGGCGAGCACCACTGGCTGGCCATCTATTTCGGCGTGGGTGACGGCGAACGGTTGCTTGGTCATCAGCGCGCCGGCGCCCGGGCCAGCCAGCTGACTCAGGCTGTCTCTGTCGATACGGGCGGCATCCGGGTGCAGCTTCACCTTGCCGCTGCCATCCGTCATGAAGACGAAGCCGCTGTCGCCGATGCGGAAGTTGGCGAGCATGCTAACCATGCTGTCGAGGGACTTGGCGAGCCCGGCCAGGCCGCGCCCGTCGAGCTGCTGGAAGTTGACGAACAGCTTCACCTCGCCATTGCTCTCGCGAAAGATGCTGAGCATCAGGTCCTGGCCGCTCTTGGTGTAGTCGTAGAACCAGTTGTCCTGCTCGTGGTTCAGGATGCGCAGGAAGCCGTCCTGGTTGTAATAGGCGGCGCTCTGGCGATCGGCGAAGGAGGCGGTGACCAGGCCATACTGGCTCGTCATGTCCTTGAGCTGGTCGATGAGGATGGACTCCTGCTCCTTGGGCATGCCGCGGGCCACCCAGTCCAGCACGAAACGGTCATTGGCCAGCTGCCTGGCGGCGCTCGCGACCGAGGTGAGATCCTTCTCGATCTCCTTGCCGATGCGCTGGGTCAGGTTGGGCAGCTCCTGCTCGAACATGCGGGTCTCGATCAACTGCTGGGCTGAGCGCTGGCTGAAGTAGCCCACCAGCAGGCAGGAGAGAGCCACGGCGAGGATGACGGTGGCCAGAATTTTCTGTTTGAGTGTCAGGCTTGCGAACATAAGGGTGACTCGGGAGTGTGGGCCTAAGGTTGAGTACATATTAACGGCTGAGCTGGCGTGCTCTTGAGGTGGCGGCGGCGATTATTGCCGATTAACGTTTGCGCTCACATCAGGCCGGGACTGGATTGGCGCCGGTTATCCCTGGCTCTGGGGCCTCGGGGGTGATGACATCTCGCCAGCGGGGGCGCTTGCAGTTAAAGTTCTGGAACTTATAGTTGGCAGCACTCATGTCGGCGGGCTGCTCGCTCGACTCGCACGGATCAATGGACACTCATATGCGCATCTTTCATCGGGGATGGACCCATCTGCTTATGCTTCTGCTGGCGACCCTACCATTGGCGGGGATGGCCCTGGCCAGTGACACCGGGCCCAAGGCTCGGGTGCACGGCGGCGAAGGCAAGGCGGAGCGACCCAGGATAGCCCTGGTGCTGAGCGGCGGCGGCGCCAAGGGCGCGGCCCATATCGGGGTGCTCAAGGTGCTGGAAGAGAAGCGCATCCCGGTCGACATCGTCGTCGGCACCAGCATGGGATCCTATGTGGCGGGCATGTACGCCATGGGGCTCAGTGCCGAGGAGGTGGAGCGGATGACCCTGGCCATCGACTGGAACAAGGGGTATCAGGACAAGGTCGGTCGTGACGAGCTCTCCCTGCGCAAGAAGCAACAGAGCGAGAAGTACCAGCTGCGCACCGACATCGGGGTCAACGGTGACCAGACTCAGCTGCCGGACGGCTTCTTCCAGGGGCAATCCATGGCCAGCCTGCTGCGCCATGCCACCTCCAACCTGCCGGCCCAGAAGAGCTTCGACGATCTGCCCATTCCCTACCGCGCCGTGGCCACCGACATGGAGACGGTGACCCCCTTCGTGCTGGACAGTGGCAGCCTGGCCAAGGCGATGCAGGCCTCCATGTCCATTCCCGGCGCCCTCAAGCCCGTGGAGTGGGAGGGACACATCCTGGCCGACGGCGGTACCGTCAACAACATGCCGGTGGACGTGGCCAAGGCCATGGGGGCCGACGTGGTGATCGCGGTGGACATAGGCGCCAAGCTGCGCACCCGGGAGTCGCTCAAATCCGGGCTGGCCATGATAGACCAGCTCACCACCTACATGACCCAGGTCGGCACCGAGAAGCAGAAGGCGCTGCTGGGGCCGAAGGACGTGCTGCTCAGCCCCGAGTTCGGTGACATGGGGATCGCCGACTTTGCCCGCATGCCGGAGGGGATCAAGCAGGGGGAGGCGGTGGCCGACCGCGCCGCTGCCCAGCTCGATGCCCTGTCGCTCTCCCCCGACGCCTATGCGGATTACCGCAACAAGAAGCTGAGCCGCCGCGCCGAGCGCAGCGGGCAGCCGGCCTACTACATCGACAAGGTGGAGATCCTCAACAAGTCGCGCCTCTCCGACGAGACGGTGCGGGCCATGCTCAAGGTGCGCCCGGACAAGGTGCAGACCTATGAGAGCCTGGAGGCCGGGATCCGCCGCCTCTACGCCCTGGAGTCGTTCGACCGCATCACCTACGAGGTGGAGGAGCGGGACGGCGAGAACGTGCTGGTGGTGGATGCCAGCGAGAAGAACTGGGGCCCGGGCTATCTCAACTTCCAGCTCGGCTTCTCCGATGACTTCGAGAGCAGCTCCAACTACAACGTCGGCATGTCCTATACCCTGACCAACGTCAACGACTGGGGCGCCGAGTGGCTGACCGAGGCGTCGCTCGGCACCGCCAAGCACCTCAAGACCGACTTCTACACGCCGCTCGAGCCCTCCCAGACCTTCTATGGCGAGGCGAGCCTGGCCTATGACAAGACCCAGCGCCGGGTCTTCTTCCCGGAGGAGGATGTGAAATCGTCCGGGGTCCGTTATCTGGACTCCGAGTACAGCTTCACCAGCATGGATCTCGCCGTCGGCTGGAACCGCCAGCCCTGGAGCAGGTTGTCCCTGGGGCTGGAAGGCCAGGTGGGCAGCGTCGATGTCCAGAACCTGTCCGACGCGAGTGCGGATGCCACCGCCTGGGGCCCCTACATTCGCTTCGAGCACGACACCCTCGACAGTCGCTACTTCCCCTATCAGGGTATCTACTGGGACATCAAGGGGGGCTACTCCCACATCAAGATAGAGCCGACCGGCGAGCCGACGGAGAACACCGAGGGGCTCAACTACCACCTGGCGATGATCAAGCCCTGGTCATGGGGACGACACAGCATCAACCTGATGCTGGAAGGGGGCGGTTCCTCCTCTGAGGAAGAGGTGCCGCTGTTCGTGCAGGATCTCGGCGGCCTGTTCCGGCTCTCCGGCTTCCAGCACTACCAGCTGAGCGGCCGCTACAGCCTGTTCAGCGGTCTGCGCTACATCTACCGGGTGGCGGACAACGACTTCGGGGCCATCAAGGCACCCCTGTTCCTCGGGGGCTCCCTCGAGCAGGGTGGGGTCTGGGACAAGGGGGATGACATCAGCCTGGAATCCTCCTATACCGCCGGCTCCGTCTATGTGGGGGTGGAGAGCTTCCTCGGCCCCATCTTCCTCGGCTATGGCATGGCGGAGGGGGGACACGACATGTTCTATCTGCAATTGGGCACTACGTTCCAATAAGGGTGAAATGCTGACTTTTTGTTAACTTGTCTGTGCTGTGTCCCTTGCCAGTTTAAAAAAACCTAACTGGCTTATATGGTTATGCTGGTTTGGTGAATAACTGCACAGGGTTTGGATTTTAATTACTCGTTAAAACTTATATAGTGGGGGGCACCCTACGGGTGTCCCGCAAGGACGATCGCCGCGAGCTTGGGCGAACCCCAAAAAAAAGACCAAAGAGGAATTAGTCGTGCTTGAAACATACCGTAAACACGTCGCAGAACGTGCCGCCGAGGGCGTGGTTGCCAAACCTCTGGACGCAGAGCAGGTCGCCGCCCTGGTTGAACTGCTCAAGAACCCGCCCGCCGGTGAACATGATTTTCTGAAAGAACTGTTGTCCTCCCGCGTTCCCCCGGGTGTCGATGAAGCGGCCTATGTCAAAGCCGGCTTCCTCACCGCCGTCGCCAAGGGCGAGGCCCATTCCCCCATACTGACTGCCGCCGAAGCGGTCGAGCTGCTCGGCACCATGCAGGGTGGCTACAACATCCAGCCGCTGATCGATCTGCTGGACGACGCCTCCCTGGCGCCACTTGCCGCCAAGGGCCTGTCCCACACCCTGCTGATGTTCGACTCCTTCCACGACGTGGAAGAGAAGGCGAAGGCGGGCAATGCCCACGCCCAGCAGGTGCTGCAATCCTGGGCCGATGCCGAGTGGTTCCTGAACCGCCCCGCCCTGGCCGAGAAGATCACCGTCACCGTGTTCAAGGTGACCGGCGAAACCAACACCGACGATCTGTCCCCGGCGCCGGATGCCTGGTCCCGTCCCGACATCCCGCTGCACGCCCTGGCCATGCTGAAGAACGCCCGTCCCGGCATCACCCCGGACAAGGACGGCGTCATCGGCCCCATCAAGACCATCGACGCCCTGAAAGAGCAAGGCTTCCCGCTGGCTTATGTGGGTGACGTGGTCGGTACCGGTTCCTCCCGCAAATCCGCCACCAACTCGGTGCTCTGGTTCATGGGCGACGACATTCCCTTCGTGCCGAACAAGCGCGCCGGTGGCGTCTGCCTGGGCGGCAAGATTGCCCCCATCTTCTTCAACACCATGGAAGATGCCGGCGCCCTGCCCATCGAAGTGGATGTCTCCAAACTGGAGATGGGCGACGTGATCGACATCTTCCCCTATGAGGGCAAGATCACCCGTCACGGTACCGACGAGGTGCTGGCCCGCTTTGAACTGAAGACCGAGGTGCTGATCGACGAAGTGCGCGCCGGTGGCCGCATCCCGCTGATCATCGGCCGCGGCCTGACCGACAAGGCCCGCGAGGCGCTGGGTCTGCCGTTCTCCACCGTGTTCCGTCGCCCGCAGCCGGTGGCCGACACCGGCAAGGGTTACACCCTGGCCCAGAAGATGGTGGGCAAGGCGTGCGGCGTGCAGGGCATTCGCCCGGGCACCTACTGCGAGCCGCGCATGACCACGGTCGGCTCCCAGGACACCACGGGCCCCATGACCCGCGACGAGCTGAAAGACCTGGCCTGCCTCGGCTTCTCCGCCGATCTGACCATGCAGTCCTTCTGCCACACCGCGGCCTATCCCAAGCCCATCGACGTGCAGACCCACCACACCCTGCCGGACTTCATCATGAACCGCGGCGGTGTCTCCCTGCGTCCGGGCGATGGCGTCATCCACTCCTGGCTGAACCGCATGCTGCTGCCGGATACCGTGGGTACAGGCGGTGACTCCCACACCCGTTTCCCCATCGGGATCTCCTTCCCGGCGGGCTCTGGCCTGGTGGCCTTCGCTGCCGCCACCGGCGTGATGCCGCTGGACATGCCGGAATCCGTGCTGGTGCGCTTCAAGGGCGAGCTGCAACCGGGCATCACCCTGCGTGATCTGGTCCATGCCATCCCCTACGCCGCCATCCAGAAGGGGCTGCTGACCGTCGAGAAAGCGGGCAAGAAGAACATCTTCTCCGGCCGCATCCTCGAGATCGAAGGTCTGCCGACCCTGAAGGTGGAGCAGGCGTTCGAGCTGGCGGACGCCAGCGCCGAGCGCTCCGCCGCCGGTTGCACCATCAAGCTGGATCAGGCCCCGATCATCGAGTACCTGAAGTCCAACATCGTCATGCTGAAATGGATGCTCTCCGAAGGCTACGGCGACGTGCGCACCATCACCCGCCGTATCAAGGGGATGGAAGAGTGGCTGGCCAATCCGGTGCTGATGGAAGCGGACAAGGATGCCGAGTACGCCGAAATCATCGAGATCGATCTGGCCACCATCAAGGAGCCGATCCTGTGTGCGCCGAACGATCCTGACGACGCCCGCCTGCTGAGCGAGGTGGCTGGCAGCCAGATCGACGAGGTGTTCATCGGTTCCTGCATGACCAACATCGGCCACTTCCGTGCCGCCGGCAAACTGCTCGAGAAGTACCAGGGCGAGCTGCCGACCCGCATGTGGATCGCCCCGCCCACCAAGATGGACAAGGATCAGCTGACCGAAGAGGGCTACTACGGCATCTTTGGTCGCGTCGGTGCCCGCATCGAGATCCCGGGCTGTTCCCTCTGCATGGGCAACCAGGCGCGCGTGGCGGAAGGGGCCTCCGTGGTTTCCACCTCCACCCGCAACTTCCCGAACCGTCTGGGCAAGGGGGCCAACGTCTACCTGGCCTCTGCCGAGCTGGCTGCGGTTGCCGCCATCATCGGCAAGATCCCGACAGTGGCGGAGTACCTGCAGTACGCCAAGACCCTGGATGCCACTGCGGCCGACACCTATCGCTACCTCAACTTCAACGAGATCGCCTCCTACACCAGGAAGGCCGATGCGGTGATTTTGCAGCAGGCGGTCTAAGCCTGGTCGGTCTGACCACTGGAAATAACAATGCCGCGTCTCGACGCGGCATTTTCCATTGATGGGGGTTGCGCGATAATGGGCCGCCAATCTCCCGCCACTGCGTCGTCGATTCCTTTTACCAGCGCGCTGCGTTAGGTTGTCTGGCCTGAATGGTCCCATTGTCTTCTGTGTGAAATGGGCGTTATTTCACTGCGGCGCTTGCCAGGGCAAGCCTGCGAATTGCGGCGTGGTTTCTATGTTCCTGTTCCGGATTGATCTTGCCCGTACGAGATGGCGCCTCGGCTGTGCCTTGCTGGTCTTGACCCTGCCACTGCTGGCGGGAGGCTGGATGGTGCACAGCAGCTATGAGCAGGAGTTGAAGAGCGACGCCAGCGCCTCCGCCTACAAGGCGAGAACCTTGCTCGAGCGCATGCTGGATCAGGCCGAGCAGGCCAACCTGGAGGCATTGCCCCTGGTGAACCGGCCCTGTGCCGGCAACCTGCTGCAACTGCGCAAGAGAGTGGCCCTCGAGCCTTTCCTGCGCTCGGTCAATCTGGTGCGCGACGGGGTGATCAACTGCACCTCGCTGTTCGGGCCTGTCCATGAGGTGGATGACAGGTCGGTCTACACCCAGAACAAGTTGCTGCTGATGCGCGGCAACAAGGTGAGTCAGGATCATCCGCTGCTGGTGGTGCGCCATGATCGCGGGCGCGATGCGGTGCTGAGCGCCATCGACAGCACCCAGCTCAGCTTCATGCTCGCCATGAGCAGCGACACCAGCGAGCTCTATCTGCAGGTCGGGTCGGCCTGGATCGATGAGTCCGGCCATCATCAGAACCAGCCCCCCAGGCTGCACAGCAAGACCCGCCTTGCCCTCGCCTCCCACCGCTACCCCTTCGCCATCCAGGCGGGCTATGCCATGCCGCTCTACTGGCACTCCCTGTGGGAGGCTCGCCATCTTGCCCTGCTGTGGCTGGCCGGCACCTCTGTGCTGCTCGCGCTGCTGGTGTGGTGGGTGCTCGGTCGCCCGGGCTCCCCGACGGATGAGCTGAGGCGCGGACTGCTGGCAGGGGAGTTCGTTCCCTACCTGCAACCCCTGATGGCCAGCAAGGACGGCCGCATGGTGGGGGCCGAGGTGCTGATGCGCTGGCAGCACCCGAGCTCAGGCCTGATCCGCCCGGATCTCTTCATCCCCCAGGCGGAAGAGTCCGGGCTGATAGTGCCCATGACCACCCACCTCATGAAGGTGGTGGCCCAGCGCCTGAAGCAGGTGCAGAGCCAGCTGCCAGAGGGGTTTCACATCAGCTTCAACATCAGCGCCGCCCACTGCCGGGATCTCTCCCTGCTGGCGGAGTGCCGTGCCTTCCTCGCCCACTTCCAGCGAGGGCGGGTGGCGCTGGTGCTGGAGCTGACCGAGCGGGAGCTGCTGGTGGCCAACCCCCATACCCTCTCCCTGTTCGCACAGCTGGACGAGATGGGGGTCAAGCTCGCCATCGATGACTTTGGCACCGGCCACTCCAGCCTGATCTACCTGCAGCAGTTCCATGTGGACTTTCTCAAGATCGACCGCTCCTTCATCGGACGCATCGGCACCGAGTCCCTCTCCGAGCACATAGTCGACAACGTCATCGATCTCGGCCGCAGGCTGGGCCTGGCCCTGGTCGCCGAAGGGGTGGAGACCGAGCATCAGGCCGCGTACCTCAGGGGCAAGGGGGTCCACTACCTGCAGGGATTCCTGTTCGCGCGGCCCCAGCCGCTGCGCCAGTTCTGCCAGGGATTGACGGCAGGGGAGGCGGGTAGCCAGCCGGTTGCCGCCCGCACCACCTCCGCCTGATCCCTCGGTGAGGCTGCTCGTTATTTGACCGGTTAGGCCTGGGTTCAGCTTAGGTTGCTAACATGGCGTTCCTTTACGAACGGGATCCGCCATGCGTTATTGCTCCGCGGCCGACACGGCCAGACCCAGGCCAAGACTGCTGATCACCATGCTGATGTTCGCGCTGCCCATGCTGCTCGGCAACTGGGCCATGCTCGTTCGCTATCGGGTCGATCTGCAGTGGGAGTCCCATCAGGCGGCGAGCCATACCCTGGCGCTGATGGAAACCATGCTGTCTCATGCCCAGGCGGCCAATCGCCAGGCCTTGCCATTTCTGGGCAAGCCCTGCGCCGCTGCGCTGCCGACCCTCAGATCCCTGGTCGCCATGGTGCCCTTCGTGCGTTCGGTCAACCTGAGCCAGGGAGACAGCATCTACTGCACCTCCCAGTTTGGCCGACGCCGGATCCCCTATACCGCCGAGCAGTACAGTCAGGGCCAGCTGCGCCTGATGGAAGGGAACGAGGTACGGCGGCATCATCCCGTCCTCTCGGTGCGCACCAGTACTGTGCAAGGGGCAGTAATGACCCTGATCGATGGGGATTACCTCAACTTCATGCTGAGCCTGAACCAGGGAGCCATGCCCCTGATGCTCAGGGTGGGGAATAGCTGGCTCGACGAGGAGGGCCACTTCTTTGCCGCCGAGCCTCCCCTGGCGAGTCAGGATCATGTCGAGCGCCAGGCTGCCGGCTATCCTCTCTCCATCTATGCGGGCTACTCCTCTGCTCCCACCCTGATGGGGCTGTGGCGCCATCATGGCTTCGGGGTCTGGCTGCTGTTTGCCTTCAGCACCTGCTTTGCCGCCATCATGTGGTGGCTGCTGGGGCGCCCCCGCTCCCCGATCAGCGAGCTGGCCCGGGCCCTGCGGGCCAAAGAGTTCGTCCCCTACCTGCAACCCCTGGTGGAGAGCGGCAGCGAACGCATCATGGGGGTCGAGGTGCTGATGCGCTGGCAGCATCCTGACGTGGGCCTGATCCGGCCGGATCTCTTCATTCCCCAGGCGGAGGCCAGCGGCCTGATCGTGCCCATGACCAGCCTCATCATGGGGGTGGTGGCTGAGCGACTGGCCGCCGAGCAGGCGGGGTTGTCCGATGGCTTCCATGTCGGCTTCAACATCAGCGCGGCCCATTGCCGCGACGACAGCCTGCTGGAGGATTGTCGCAGCTTCCTCGCCCGCTTCGCACCGGGCAAGGTGATCCTGGTGCTGGAGCTGACCGAGCGGGAGCTCCTGGTGGCGGATCCCCATACCCTCTCGCTGTTCCAGGCACTGGACGAGATGGGGGTCAAGCTGGCCATGGATGACTTTGGTACCGGCCACTCCAGCCTGGTCTATCTGCAGCAGTTCCATGTGGACTACCTCAAGATCGACCAGTCCTTCATCGCGCGCATAGGGACCGAGTCCCTCTCCGAGCACATAGTCGACAACGTGATCGATCTGGGCCATCGCCTCGGCCTGACGCTGGTAGCCGAAGGGGTCGAGACCCGCGAGCAGGCGGAGTATCTCAAGGGCAAGGTGACCTATCTGCAGGGCTACCTGTTCGGTCGCCCCGCGCCCATCCAGCAATTCTGCGACGAGTGGCTGGCTGAGGGGCAAAATGCCGACCCTGTCATGGAGTTGGTCGGGCTGACCTGAGTCGGTTCTCTCAGCGCGCCAGGCTGTGCAGCCAGTTCGCCAGCGTCTCGTGGGGGCTGCCGGGTTCGGGTCTGGCGGGGGCGAGCAGGTGGTAGCCGGTGCCATCCGGGACGAAGCCGAGCGGGGCCGCCAGTAGTCCGGCCTCCAGGTCGTCACACACCAGTCGGTAGGGGCCGATGGCGACGCCAAGGCCCGCCACCGCCGCCTGCAGGCTGAAGTAGAAGTGCTCGAAGCGCAGGCTGGGTGCCTCGTCATTCAGGCTATGCCCTGCATTCTCCAGCCAGCCTGGCCAGGCATCCGGGCGCGTCTTGGTGTGCAGACGGGGGGCCGAGGGGCGCAGGGCGGGATCTTCCCCTCGCGGCTCGAAAAACTGCTCCACCTTGCCCGGCTGGCAGACAGGCCCGGTCAGCTCCTCGAACAGCAGCTGGCTGTGCAGATCCTCGGGCCAGTGGAAGTCATTGCGGCGGATGGCGAGATCGATGCCGCTGCCAAAGCTGAGGGCACCGCCCCCCGCCATCAGATGGACGTCCAGCTCGGGGTGCAGGGCCTGAAATGCGGGCCAGCGCGGGATCAGCCAGCGCATCAGCAGGGTGGGCTCGCAGGAGAGCACCAGCGACTGGGGGCGGCTCTGCTGGCGCAGCGCCTGGGCCGTCTCCCGGATCTGGCCCAGCCCCTCCCTGACCGCCTGATAGAGCCGGTCGCCCGCCTCGGTCAGGAAGACCCGGCGCTGGCGCCGCTCGAACAGCCTGACGCCCAGGTCTTCCTCCAGCAGGCGCACCGCCCGGCTGATGGCGCCATGGGTGAGGTGCAGCTCGTCGGCGGCGCGGCCGAAGTGCTCGGTGCGGGCCGCCACCTCGAAGCAGCGCAGGGCCGTCAGGGAGGGGAGCGAGAGGGTTTTCTGTGAATTTTTCTCACCGTTCATGTCAGAAGTTATCGTTCGTCATTGGGATAATTGCCAAATAAAATAGCCGATATCCCATGTGACCAGGACTATTTTCATGACCGAACTGTTAGCCGTAGTAGCCATTACCTTCTTTGCCGTCATCAGCCCGGGCCCGGATTTTGCCATGGTGTCGCGCAACAGCCTGCTGCTCTCACGTCGCACCGGCGTGCTGACGGCGCTCGGCATCGCGGCCGGGGTCTGTGTCCACGTGAGCTACACCCTGCTGGGGGTGGGCCTGCTGATCCAGCAGTCCCTCTGGCTGTTCAACCTCATCAAGCTGGCGGGGGCGGCCTACCTCATCTTCCTCGGCATCAAGATGCTGCGGACCCAGCCCGCGACCGGTGAAGAGCTGGCCAGCCAGCCAGCCCTCTCCAGCCTGGGGGCGCTGCGCACCGGCTTTCTGACCAATGTGCTCAACCCCAAGACCACCATCTTTATCGTCAGCCTCTTCATGCAGGTGGTGCAGCCGCAGACGCCGCTAGCGGTCCAGCTCGGCTACGGCGCCTTCATAGTGCTGGCCCACGCCCTCTGGTTCAGCGCTGTGGCGCTCTTCTTCTCCAGCGCCTCGGTACGGGCTCGCCTGCTTGCGGTGCGCCACTGGATCGATCGGATCTTTGGCGGTCTGCTGGTGGGTTTCGGCATGCTGCTGGCACTGACCCAGCCCTCGCGCTGAGGGGAAGGGGGCTGGCTCCCTTATCCACCCTCGACTGTAGGGGCTTGTTTTTCATGCCTTGGCGCTCGCTTTTCGGTAGAATTGCCGCTCATTTAGAAGTCAGATGAGGCGCGGTATGACGGTCAGGTTCCAGGCATTTCACAGCATCAAGGCGATTGGCAATCGGGAGGTGCTGTTCAACTGGTCCAGGACCAATCCCCTCGGCGCCCTGGATCAGGTGTGGCGCCCGAAGAGCCGTGACGAGCTGCAGCAACTACTGCGGGAGTACCCGGATCGCAAGCTGCGGCTCATCGGCTCCGGTCTCTCCTTCGAACCCATCCACAGCGTCTATGCCGAGGGCAGTCAGGCGCTGCTGGTGGATTTGCATCATCTGCGCGGCCGCCTGGCCCAGAGCGCCGATACCGTCACCTACCAGGCGGGCACGCCCCTCGATACCGTCTATGGGGAGCTCATCGCCATGGATCGCATGCTGCCCGCGTCCCCCGGCGTCATCGGCATCCAGACCCTGGGGGGCGCGCTCAGCACAGGCACCCACGGCCAGGGGCTGCACCAGTCCTCCCTGTGCGATGCGGTGGAGGCCCTGACGGTGATGCTGGCCAACGGGGAGATCATTGGCGTGGATCGCGCCGATCCGCGCTTCGGTGCCTTCGTGATGGGCATGGGCATGCTCGGCGTGTTGCTCGACGTCACCCTGCGCACAGTGCCGAACCGCATCATGCGTTGCACCAAGTTCACCACCGACTACCCCTTCCTGCTGGAACACAACGAGCGGCTCAACCGTGAGCACGGCTTCGTGAAGAGCTGGTGGTTCGCCTGGACCGGCGAGAGCCACATCTGGCTGGTGGATCCCGCCTCCGAGGAGGAGGTGGCCCGCTACCGCGCCGCGGGCAGCGAGCCGCTGCTGCTGGAGGGAGACGTCGACAGCGCCATGACAGCCGCACTCAATGACACCATAGATGCCACCCTGCAGAAGATGGCGCGGGACACCAAGGACGAGGCGCGGGCGGGCGAGCACTTCGAGACGGTGCGCCGCTTCAAGGATGCCTCTGACTTAGTGGGCAACGTCTACCAGATCCTCTGCAAGGGGATACCGGCGCCCCAGATCAACTGCGAGGTGGCGGTGCCCCTCGAGCGCATGCAGGAGGCGCTGGAGATCCTGCAGCACTGGCAGGAGCGCAACCCGGGGGCGCTGCACTACCCCTTTATCCTGCGCTGCACCGGTCCCTCAGAGGCCTGGCTCAGCGCCGCCTATGGCAAGTCGGTGTGCTGGATCGGGTTCCTGGTCTATCTGGCGGCGGACGGCACCTTCGTGGGGGGCTCCATGGAGCAGATGCGCGAGCTGCAGCAACTGCTGGTGCCCCTCGGCGGCACGCCGCATTTTGGCAAGCACCTGGCGATGGATCTCTACGACTTCCCGGCCCTGCTGCCGCGCTGGCACGACTTCCTGGCCTTGAAGCGCGAGCTCGACCCCCATGGCCGCTTCGAGAACCGCTGGCTCGGCGAGTTGTTCGCCAACCGCTGAGGCCATCCTCTTGGATAGGGGCGATATTTTTTGCTCCCTTCTCCCCGGGTGGGAGAAGGGTTGGGGATGAGGGGAAGAGATGGCCTCTTCAGGCCCCATGACGACAGGCGCTAAGGATGTGACATGACAGACCCGCAAGACACCAGAATCCCCGTAACCCTGCTGACCGGCTTCCTCGGCAGCGGCAAGACCACCTTGCTCAACCACTGGGTCAAGCAGCCGGAGCTCGGCGAGTGCGCCGTGCTCATCAACGAGTTCGGCTCTGTGGGGCTGGATCATCACCTAGTACAGCAGGTGGACGAACAGGTGGTGCTGCTCGATTCCGGCTGCATCTGCTGCTCGGTGCAGGGCTCCCTGGTGGAGGCGCTGCAGGGACTCTTTATGAAGGCGATCCAGCGCAAGATAAAACCCTTCAAGCGGCTCATCATCGAGACCACTGGCCTGGCGGATCCCGCGCCCGTGCTCTTTACCCTCAAGGAGGAGGGCTTCATCGCCCAGCGCTACCGTTTCGACGGCACAGTGACAGTGGTGGATGCCGGCCATATCGAGCAGCAGCTCGGCCAGCAATACGAGGCGGTCAAGCAGGTGGCCCTGGCGGATCTGCTGGTGGTGAGCAAGGGGGACCTGGTGGAGGAAGAGACGCTTATTCGGGTGGAGGCGCAGCTGGCCTCCCTCAACCCGGCGGCCCCCATCCAGCGGGTCAGCAACGGCGTGCTCTCACCCGCCGTGCTGGAGAAGCTCGGCGCCTACAACGAGGCGGCGGGGCGCGACGTGCGCCAGCTACTGGCCTGGCTGCGCACCGAGTCCCCGAAACAGGGGCTGGCTTCCCCCATGCAACCCAGGATGCAGCCGTTTGCCGCCAAGGTGGGCACGGCCGCACCGACCCATTTCGAGCATGGCAACATAGAGAGCTTCTCCCTACGCATCGGCGAGCCGCTCAAGCCGTCCCGCCTGCTGGCCGCCATCGATGCGGTGCAGGGGCAGTATGGCGACGCCCTGCTGCGGCTCAAGGGGATCTTGCAGCTGGAGGGCGAGAGCCAGCCCGTGGTGATCCACGGAGTGCACGGCCAGCTCTATCCGTTGCAGGCCCTGGGGGAGTGGCCGGAGGGCAAGGCCCAGTCCCGGCTGGTGTTCATCGTGAAGAGCCAGGACAAGGCGGGGATAGAGCGACTCTTCATGGAGACCCTCAGGGCCCCTGAGCCCAGTCTGGAAGAGCAGCTCAGAGCCATGCTTGGCCAGCCGGATGCCTGATATGCTGATATGACCCGCGCCCGTGCGGGTCTTTTCTTATCTGTTGAGGAGACAAAGACTCATGCCTGACAGCACTCACCTGGTGACCCCCGCCCAACGCAAGTGGCTACCCTGGCTGACCGCGGTCGGCTTCTTCATGCAGACGCTGGATGGCACCATACTCAACACCGCCCTGCCCAGCATGGCCGAGGCCCTGGGGGAGAGCCCGCTGCAGATGCAGTCGGTGATCATCGCCTACATGCTGACGGTGGCCCTGCTCATTCCCGCCTCCGGCTGGCTGGCGGACCGATTCGGCACCCGCCGCGTCTACCTGGCCGCCATACTGCTGTTCACCCTGGGGTCCCTCGCCTGTGCGGCCGCCAATACCCTGCCCATGCTGGTCGCCGCCCGGGTGCTGCAAGGGGTGGGCGGCGCCTTGCTGATGCCCATAGGGCGCCTTGCGGTGCTGCGGGTATACAGCAAGCACGAGCTGCTGCGAGTGATGTCCTTCGTCACCATCCCTGGTCTGCTGGGGCCCCTCATGGGCCCGGCGCTCGGGGGCTGGCTGGTGGAGGTGGCGAGCTGGCACTGGGTCTTCCTCATCAACCTGCCGGTGGGGGTGCTCGGCTTCATCGCGAGCTGGTACTTCATGCCCGATCTGCGCCAGCACACCGCCAGGTTCGACTGGCAGGGATTCGTGCTGTTCAGCGTCGGCATGGTGCTGGTGTCGGTGGGCTTGCAGGGGCTGGGGGAGCACAGCATCTCCACCGGCTGGGCCCTGTTTGCGCTGCTGTTCGGTCTGGCCGCCATGGCGAGCTACTGGCTCTATGCCGCCACAGTGGCGCAGCCGCTCTTCAGCCTGGCGCTGTTCAAGACCACCACCTTCGCCATCGGCATCTGGGGCAACTTGTTCGCCCGCCTCGGCAGCGGCGCCATGCCCTTCCTCACGCCGCTCTTCCTGCAATTGGGACTGGGCTTCTCACCGAGCAAGGCGGGCATGACCATGATCCCCACGGTGATCGGCGCCATGCTCACCAAGACGCTGGTGAACAAGTTGATTCCGCGCATCGGCTATCGCCGCATCCTGATCGGCAATACCCTGGCGCTGGGGGTGATGATTGCCAGCTTCTACTTCATCGACAACCAGGTGCCGCACTGGGTGCTGCTGGTCTGGCTGGCGGTCTTCGGTGCCATCAACTCGCTGCAGTTCTCCGCCATGAATACGCTCACGCTGCAGGATTTGAGTGCCGAGCACGCCAGCAGCGGCAACGGCCTGCTCTCTGTGGTGATGCAGCTCTCCATGAGCCTGGGGGTGGCCATCGCCGCCAGCCTGCTCGGGCTCTTCTCCGCCGGACAGCCGGCACAGGCGAGCGAACGCTGGCTCGGCGGCTTCCACCTCACCTATCTGTGCATAGGTCTGATGTCCATGCTGGCGGCCCTGATCTTCGCCCAGCTGGCCAGAGATGATGTCAAGGAGAGACGGCGCCAGGGTCCGCTCTGATGACCACAGGGATGGCGCGGCAATGAGAGAGGGCGGCCCTGGCCGCCCTCTCTCATTGGGGTATCAGACCCTGAACTGATCGACAGCCCGGTGGAGCAGGCTCGCCTGTTCGGCCACGTTCCGGCTGGCGCGGCTGTTCTGCTCGGCCTGGGTCAGGGCGTCGTTGGCGATGTCGCGGATCACCACGGCATTGCGATTGATTTCACTCGCCACCGAGCTCTGCTCTTCGACCGCCGTGGCTATCTGGGTGCTCATGTCCATCATCTGGTCCATCTGACGGGTGATGTTGGCGAGCTGGGTGCTTGCCTCTCCGGCGGCCTCGACGCTGCGTTCCCCCTGGGTGCGGCACTCGCCGATCAGGGTGACCACGCTCTGGGTACGGGCCTGCAAGCCGGAGACGATGGCGGCAATCTCGCTGGTGCTCTGCTGGGTACGCATGGCCAGGTTGCGCACCTCATCGGCAACCACGGCGAAACCTCGTCCTTGCTCGCCGGCTCTGGCGGCCTCGATGGCTGCGTTGAGGGCCAGCAGGTTGGTCTGCTCGGCGATGGCCTGGATCACCGCCAGCACATTGCCCACCTGACGGCTCTCCTCGGCCAGGGCGATCACCTCCTGGCCCGAGGCTTCCAGCTTGGCGGAGAGGGAATGGATCACCGCCATCGTTGTCTCCACGCTCTCCCGACCCTGCTGGGCGCTCAGGTTGGTGGTGCGAGCACTTTCGGCGGCGCTCTCCGTGTTGCTGGCGATCTCCTGCACAGTGCTCTCCATCTCGGTGGCGGCGGTGGCAACCAGATCGCTCTCCTGCAACTGCTGCTGGGTGCCCTCCTGGGCGGCGTTGGCGTTGTGCTGCAATTGGGCGGTGAGGCGTTCCAGGTCCGTGACCGAGGAGACGACCTGGCCTATGACCTGGTTGAAGTGCTCCAGCATGGTGTCGAAGTCGCGGCCCATGGCGCCAAATTCGTCCCTGGAGCCGATGCGGGCGCGCAGGGTGAGATCGCTGCTGGCGGTGACCCGACGCATGGTGTCCGCCAGCCGCTGCAGGCCGGTCATGACGTCGCGGCCGATCAGCAGGTTGAGGCCGAGGGCGGCCAGTATGCCGAGGATGCAGAGCAGGACCATGACCCTGAGGGTGCGATCATGGGTGGCGTCGGCCTCCCGGGTCAGGGCCTGGGTCAGGGTCATGCCCGCCTGGCGCATCTGCTCGGCGCTGCGATTGAGCTCGCCCCTCAGCCCCTCGCTGGCACTCAGACCCAGGCGTTGCTCCTCTGTGACCAGGGCAAGGAAGTTCTGGCGGTAGCGCTCCAGCAGGGCAGCGAGGGCCGGTTCACCGGCGAGAGCCAGGGCCAGGGGGGCCAGGTTCTTTTCGAACTTGGCACGATAGCTGATGTCACGGCGCAGCATGAAGTCCTTCTCGTCCCGGCGCAGTTGCAGCATCAGCAGGCTCTCCTGCTGCTGGCCCCGGGCCTTGAGTTCCTGCTCCATGGCATGGATGGCCTGACGCAGGGCGCCGTAATGGCCGCTGGTAGGGGTGAGCCCTATTTTCTCCTGCTGGGCGCGCAGGGTCTCGAACTGGCGGCTGTACTCCTTGAGCTGGCTGGCAAAGGCCAGGATGTCGGCCTGCTGCGTGCCCCCATGGTCTCTTGCCATCTCGGCGAGCAGCTGGCTGGCCTGGTCACTCTGGGTAATGAAGGCGGTGGCGGCAGCGGGGTCCCGGCTCAACAGGAACTCTCTCTCCTGCAGGGTGAGGGCAACGAGGTCGGCCTCCACCTGCTTGGCCTGCAGCATCTCGGCGTTGCTGCGCGACTCCTGCCCCGAGAAGTAAAACATGACCCCCATGACGACGGCCTGGATCCCGGCCACCAGGATGGCGGATAACACAAGTTTCTGTTTGACGTTCACGACGACCTCAAGGGGCAAGGGAGATGGCTAGCGTATCGGCGCTGAAGATATATCCTGAAGGTGGCTTTAGCGTTTTATTCTGCCGGCTTCGCGATATGGATTCGATGGGTTCTGTCATCACACTGTCATATAGCGAAATAGTCTGGCGTCGCCCCCGAACCGGCGGTGGGGGGGGCGGAAGGGGGCGGGCGCGATCAGGCCTGGATATCGGCCAGGACGCCGCTCGGCGTCCAGTGGAAGGGGATGGGGTCGAGGCGCTGGGAGGCCTTGTCATAGCCTTGCCACAGCTCTCCCAGGGGGCGGCCATCGGTGGGATGGCGCAGGCCGGGGGCCAGCTCCGCCAGCGGCCAGAGCACGAAGGCGTTGGTGAGGATCTCGCCACGGGGCAGTACCAGGGGGGAGTCGCAAACCAGATCCCCATAGAGCAGCAGATCGAGATCCAGAGTGCGGGGGGCAAACTTCTTGGCATCGGGCTCGCGGCCGTGGGCGAACTCCATGGCCCGCAGCCGCTGGCACAGGGTTGCGAGGGGCAAGTCGGTGTCTGCCCCCACCACCAGGTTGTAGAAGGGGCGGCCATTGAAGCCCACCGCCTCGCTCTCGAACACCCGGGAAACCTGCAACTCGCCAAACTCGGCATGCAGGGCATCGAGGCCGGCCCGGATATGGCGCTCCCGCTCGATATTGGAACCCAGGCTGATGTAGATACGGGTCATGCAGCGCTCCCTGTTATCTGGTTCGAGCCGAGGCTGATATAGATGCGGGTCATCAGCAGGCGCTCGCGGCCGGGGTGCGGTGGCGCAGGATCTCGACCCCGACTCCGGCGGCATTGGGCACGGCACCCGGCTTGGTCAGGGTCACCTTGACCCACTGCACCCGCTGGTCGGCCAGCACCAGGGCGGCCACCTGCTCGGCCATGGTTTCGACCAGCTCGACGACCTTGCTCTGGGCGTGATCACAGATCTTGCGGGAGAGGGTGGCGTAATCCAGTGCCAGATTGATATCGTCGGTTGCGGCGGCGGGTCGGTTGTCGAATCCCATCTCGAGATCGAAACAGAGCTTCTGGCGAATGCCTTTCTCCCACTCATATACCCCTATGGTGGTCAAAACCTCGAGTCCGCGAATAAACACCTTGTCCATGACAGTACTTCTTCTTTACTCTTGATGGGCTGTGAAAACAGCGCAGGGATGCAGGCCTGGCAAGCCGATTGCCGCTGGCGGCCGGTTTGGGCGACAGGCTTTCGGGCAAGCCCAGACCAGAGAATGTGGCCCGCATCATACCCCATTCATATCGTGGTAAAAACGACCAAGATGACGGCCCTGACGATTTTGATGATTATTCTGGCCTATCTGGGCGGCTCGCTGTCCAGCGCCGTGCTGGTTTCCCGCCTCACGGGTCTGCCGGATCCCCGCGACCATGGCTCCCACAACCCGGGGGCGACCAATGTGCTGCGCCTCGGTGGCCGGATGGCCGCGCTGATCGTCCTGTTGCTCGACGTGCTCAAGGGCATGGCTCCCGTCTACCTCGCCTGGTATCTGCAGATCAAGCCCGTCTACCTGGGGTTCATCGGCGTCGCAGCCTGCCTGGGTCACATGTACCCCATCTTCTTCCACTTCCGGGGGGGCAAGGGCGTCGCCACTGCGCTCGGCACCATGCTGCCCATCGGCTTTGCCATGGGGGGGGCGGCGATCGCCACCTGGCTGCTGGTGCTGCTGGTGAGCGGCTACTCGTCGCTGGCCTCCATCATTACAGTGCTGCTGACCCCGCTCTTTACCTACCTGCTCAAGCCGGAATATACCCTGCCGGTCTCTCTGCTCTCCTGTCTCATCCTGGTGCGCCATCACGAGAACATCACCCGCCTGCTCAGGGGCGAGGAATCCCGACTCTGGGGCCGCCGAGGCACGGCTTCCCCCACAGAAGTGATAAAAACGAGTGATGCTGCGCAAAAAAGAGACGAACGAGACGAAAAGTGAAATTTCCCGTTGACCACCCGCCTTAAAATCCGTTTAATAGCGCCCACGCCCAGATAGCTCAGTCGGTAGAGCAGGGGATTGAAAATCCCCGTGTCGGCGGTTCGATTCCGTCTCTGGGCACCATATTTGGTGCCATGAAAGAAAAATTTGTTCATGCACAATAGTTTAAGTGTGCCGGCTTAGCTCAGTAGGTAGAGCAACTGACTTGTAATCAGTAGGTCACCAGTTCGATTCCGGTAGCCGGCACCATTTGCCCAGATAGCTCAGTCGGTAGAGCAGGGGATTGAAAATCCCCGTGTCGGCGGTTCGATTCCGTCTCTGGGCACCAAATAAAGGATGATGAGATAGCGATATCTGGTCTCCGAAGTACAATTCCTCCTTAGTTCAGTCGGTAGAACGGCGGACTGTTAATCCGTATGTCACTGGTTCAAGTCCAGTAGGAGGAGCCAATTCAAAAAGACCCCTGTCGCAAGACAGGGGTCTTTTTTTATAGTCTCGCATGCGTATCACCGCACATCGGGATGTGCTCGCCAGGATGTTGGCCGCAATGGCTTAACGGAAAGCTGAAAGTGCATTCAAAACAGGCGGTCAATGCATCATAAATGGTCTCGTTGCTTAAGCTCCTGTACAAGAACTGGTCGTTACAATGGTGCTCATATAGAACAAGGGCTGCAAGCCCGCAACTAGTATCGACGAGGCTGTGATGAACTTAAGACTGACACCTGTATGGATTGCATTGGCATTGGCTGGCACGGTTGCTCACGCAAGTGACGACATCTACTTTGGTGCCGGTGTCGGTGCCGCTCACTTCAACGGTCTGAACAAGGTAGAAGGCGTTGACAGTGGTACCGAAGACGCGTTCACCGGTAACCTCTTCATGGGTTACAACTTCAACGAGACGTTCGGTGCCGAACTGGGTTACCAGTACGCTGGCCGTGGCAATACCAATAGCGGCATCCACAACAACACCTACGAAAACCAGGGCGCCACCCTGTCCGGTATCGCCCGTCTGCCGTTGGGTGAGGACTTCTCCCTGTTCGGTGAAGCGGGTGCCTACTGGTCCCATACGCATGGCTTTGGGGTGACTGATTCCCGCGTGTCGCCGATGGCTGGCGTCGGTCTGACCTACAAGCTGAACGATGCCCTGGATCTGCAGGCGCGCTACCGCTACATGTGGGACGTGGCCGATCTGACCACCTACACCGGTGAGCAGTACAAGTCCAACCAGAGCGTGGCGACGCTGGAAGCCGTATATCATCCGTTCCGCACCTCCTACGTTGAGCCTGTTGCTGCTCCTGTCGTGGCAGAGGCGGCTCCTGTGATGGTCGAGAAGAACTTTTCCCTGAACTCAGACGTGCTGTTTGCCTTTGGCAAGGCAGATCTGAAGCCGGAAGGGGTGGAAGCCCTGAGCGGTCTGTACAAGCAGATCGTTGAATTCCAGCCGAAGGATGGCAGCGCCATCGTCGTGGGTTACACCGACCGCATCGGTTCCGATGCCCAGAACCAGCAGCTCTCCGAAGCCCGTGCCCGCACCGTGGCCGACTTCCTGGTGAGCCAGGGCCTGGCCACCAGCAAGATCGCCATCGAAGGTCGCGGTGAAGCTGACCCTGTCACCGGCACCCAGTGTGACGGCGTCAAGGGCAAGAACGAGCTGATCTCCTGCCTGGCACCGGATCGTCGCGTCGAAGTCCGCGTCTCCGGCGTGCAGGAAGTGCAGCAATAAGCTGACGTCAGCTCAGCTGATCTGAAGAGGGGATGCCATGGCATCCCCTCTTGCTTGTCCGGGCTCCCGCCTTTAGGACGGACGAAACCGCCTGGCATGGCGACCCTGGTGCCTTATCCCTCTTCAGCTTCGCGACAATCTGTCGTACCCCGCCTCTTATACCTTTCCTGTCAGTGAGTTACAGCCATCCTCTCGGCTAGTATGATGGCGTGACCGGCCTGTGCCCCCGCTTTCTGCGAACTGGCATCTCTCTTTGGGCGTGCAGGCACCTGATCCCCTCCCTTGGCAACCCTGGGCGGGACAAAACCATGATCGAGGTAATCTATGAATGCGACCGAGCTGTGGCAGCTTTCTCCCGAACAATTCAACGAGTGGCGGCGGGAGAATGACTATCCATTGATCTGGGAGTTGCTGGTGGCCTCGCTGCCCCATTTCGACGACTGGATGACAGAGCAGAAAATGGAGAAAAGCGTCATCTTCCAGATCGGCATCGCCCGCTTCATCAGCTCGCGATCCGTGCTCAGCCTCTGCGTCTACATGAGCGACGACAAGATAAGGCTCTATGAGAGCGCCTCTAGCGCGCTGGAGTCCCTGCGCAAGAGCGGCCTTGTCCGCTCCGAGACGCGCTTCGAGCCCTATGCCATGTGGCTGGCCGCCAGGCATGGCAAAGCCGAGGTGAAGCGGGCGCAGAGCCTGCTCTCCGTCTCCGAGAACAACAAGGGGGAGGCCCAGGTGCTGGGCAAGCATCGCCTGCTCAACATCGGCGGCGTCGAGCTCAAGAGTCCCATCATCTCCGGCCGGCTGCTGGACTTTACCTGCCTGGACGAGCTTTCGCTGGACGGTGCCGTCAACAACTCCAAGGTCTATCTGTGGCACTGCTCGGCCAAGGGGGTGAGGGTCAACGGCGGGGTGATCGGCCTCGATCTGTTCGATTCCCTGCTGTGGGATCACAGGGCCTGGGCCAAGAAACGGGAGCTGGCGCTGGAGGATGGCGTGTTTCAGGACTTCACCATAGAGTGCGAGGAGATCCGTTTCCACGCCTCCCGGGCCGTGCTGAAAAATTTCAACGTCAGTGCCAAGAACTTCGATGCCACCATGGAGCACACCAATCTGGACAAGGTGCAGGTGGTCTACAACGAGAATGGCCGGATCGATAACAACGAGGCCAGCAAGCTGTACCGCAATGCCAAACGCATCTTCTCCAGCGTGGGGGACACCGTCGATGCCGGCGAGTGCTATTACAAGGAGAAGCTGCACGAGATGAAATCCCTGGCAAGTCCGAGGGAGCTGTTCAGGGAGCGCTGGCTGCGCAGCGGCCTGATGACGAAGGGGTGGCTCTCCCTGCTGTGCTACCTCAAGTGTGCCAGCAAGTTTGTCAGCTTCATCACCTGGGGATTTGGCGAGCGGCCGATAAGAAGCCTGCTGATGTCGATGGGGGTCATACTGCTGGCGACCCTGACCTACTTCCTAGCGCCGGAGTCCGTGACCCATGGTCACCTGGGGCGCTCCCTCTACTTCAGCATAGTGACCTTCGTGACCCTGGGTTACGGCGATATCTCCCAGACCTCCTCTCCCCTCCAGTTGTTGTCGGCCATAGAGGCGTTCTGCGGCATGTTTCTGACCGGCCTCTTCCTCGCCGGCTTTGCTTCAAAGACCAAGCAGTACTGACGATAGCGCTGGCGGCGGTGACACCACTAGCCCTGCCGCCAGGGACTGACCAGCCGCCAGGATCCGCCAGCACGGCGGGGATGCCGTTCTTCCTTGACGCACCGGCAGTGGAGCGACTTTATTTAGAGTCATGGGTCGCGCTTGCGATGGATGGTGCGCCTAGTGTTGCACGAGAAGAAAACAGGGGAGCGAGAGCGGTATCGATCAGTCCACAATCGAAGCAGAGAAGGAATAACGCTATGATATTGAATCACTTATGGGGATTGTATGCGCATCCTCACACCGAATGGCATACCATAGACGAGAGGCATGACAGTTTCCGAAACAGTCTGACTCATATCCTGATCGTGGCCCTTATCCCGCCCATCTGTGCCTATTACTCCGCCGTGCACATAGGTTGGAGCATTGGCGTCGGTGAGCCCATCACCCTGACCGCGAACAGCGCCCTCATGCTGTCGATAGCCATGTACGTGACGCTCATCATAGGCGTCCTCGCGCTCTCCTATCTGGTGCATTGGATGGGCCATACCTTCGGTTCGGATCCCAGCTACACGACGTCGCTCGAACTCGCGGCCTACACCTCCACGCCGCTGTTCATGGTCGGTTTTTCCGCCTTCTTCCCGCACCTCTGGTTCATGATGATCATAGGCCTCATCGGGCTCAGCTACTCGGTGTACCTGCTCTATGTGGGGGTGCCTATCCTGATGCACATTCCCAAGGAGCAGGGGTTCATCTATGCCAGCTCCGTGGTCACCGTCGGTCTGGTGCTGCTGGTCTGCGTGCTGGCGGCCACGGCCATTCTGTGGGGATCCGGTTTTGGACCCGTGTTTACCCATTAGCCGCTGACGAACCGGCAGAAACGACAAGGGCGCCTCTATGGCGCCTTTGTCATGGGGCTCACTCACCCTTTCTGGCCGGGTCCTGGCAACCGGATGGAGTGAAGGCGTCGGTTGCGAAGATCAGCGCGGGTTGCCGCTGCCGATGCCAAAGGGGATGCGGTAGTCGCTGCTCTGATCCCCCAGGCTCACTGTCAGGTTGCCCTGGGCGCGGCTCGGGAGTTGCACCTGCTGGGTGCCCATCAGGTTGGCGTGGACGGAGGCTACCAGGTCACCGGATTCGTCGCGCACCTCCAGCATGGGGTTGCTCTTGCCGGCCATGGCAGCGCTGGGATGCCAGTTCACGAACAGCACACCCGGGGTGGCATTGAAGTCGGCGGGAACGGCAGCCTGGGCAACACCGGCACTCATCAGGCCTGCGACGGCCAGCATCTTGATTACATTTTTCATCTTCATTCACTCTCTTGGTTTTTATGTCATTGGCAAGGCCGGAGAGGCCCGCATCAATGCATCCTTGCAAGAGGTTATTCAAATACTATGTAGTTCTTTTACTGACATCAGACACCCTGTTTCGGGTATTACAGCCTTGAACAACTGGTTATTTGGCCGCTTGGCGATCCTGCCTAAGCGATGAGTGAATGGTAAACAGGTCATCCCTTGGTTGTTAGCGAGATTAACTGGTCTAGATGTTCAAAAAACATGAACAAGATATGAGGGATCTGCCACTCAGGTCTACCCGCGTCCGAGCCGCTCCCGTCAGCGGCCTGCAGGACCGTTGCCGCAATGAGGCCAGCCATCGTCTCTGTTGGGGGGATCAGGACGGGTCGGTGCGTCGTCGTCCCCCATGCCAGGTGGTGCCCATCGATGCGGCTATGATGGCGGCTATTCCCAGCCACTGGGACGGGGGCAGTTGCTCCCCCAGCAACAGCAACCCCATCAGGGCGCCCATGGCGGGTTCGCCGCTGGTCAGGATGCCGTAGCTCTTGAGCGGCAACCGGCGCAGGGCAAACATCTCGAGAGAGTAGGGGATGGCGCTCGAGAGCAGCCCCACCCCGACGATGGCCAGGATCACGGGGAAGGCGAACGAGGCCTCGCTCGCGCCCTCCAGCCCGAAGGGCAGCACCAGCAGGGTGCCCACCCACATGCCAAGGGCCGGCGCCTGGGCCCCCAGCAAGGCACCTGCCCGCTTGCCGGTCAGCATATAGAGCCCCCAGAACACGCCGGCCCCGAGAGCCAGGGCGGCCCCCAGAGGATCTATGGCCTGCTCGGCCTCCCGCAGGGGCAAGAGCAGCAGCAGCCCGGCGATGGCCAGCGCCAGCCAGATGAAGTCTGCCCGGTGGCGGGAGTTGAGCAGCGCCACCGTCAACGGGCCGATAAACTCGATGGCCAGCGCCACGCCGAGGGGGATGCGCTCGATGGCCAGATAGAAGAGCAGGTTCATGGCCCCAAGGGAGAGTCCGTAAGGGATGGCCCCCAGCAGGGTGCGCCTGTCGAGGGGGGCACGCCAGATGCGAAACACCAGGGAGAGGAGGAGGGCGGCGCACCCCAGCCGGAACAACGTGGTGCCGGCGGCTCCCAGCAGGGGAAACAGCGACTTGGCCAGTGAGGCCCCCAGGGTGATCGACAGCATGGCGAGCAGGACGGCCAGCAGGGAGGAGAGGGCGGGGCTGTTTGGCTGCATCTTGTTCAAACCTGAGTTGGGTAGAAGCAAGAAAATATATCTGGAGGCCGCCGTAATTTCGGTCTAATACTGGCCTTACACGATAATTTTTATCTAATGAGCCCCATGACCGACAAATTTGACCTGCTCATCCTCGCCGAGCTGCAGCAGGATGCCCGTCTGCCCATTCCCGAGCTGGCCCACAGGGTCGGCCTCTCGGCGCCCGCCTGTTACCGCCGCGTCCGGGCGCTGCGGGAGGCGGGTCTCATCGAGCGGGAGGTGGCGCTGGTGGCGCCGGCGACCATGGGCTGGCCCATCACCATGCTGGTGCTGGTGACCCTGGAGCGGGATCACGGCCGCATCGTCGATGAGATGATCGTCAGCCTGCAGCGGGAACCCGAGGTGATGGATCTCTGGTACGTGACGGGTGAGCAGGACTTCGTGCTGCAGGTCGCCGCGCGAGACATGCAGAGCTACGAGCAGTTCACCCGGCGGGTGCTCCATGCCAGGGAGCAGGTGCGCAGCTTCAAGACCCTGGTGGTCATGGGGCAGCACAAGCGTTGCGGCGCCTTGCTGCCCGGGTGAGAAAGGGGGGGTCGTTGCCTTGACGGAATCAAGGGAGCGCCAAGGGGTCGTCAGGAAAACTAAAAGGGGCAGATACTACCTGCCCCTCTGTGTCAGCCGGGTTCCCCGGCCGCCAGCTCCTGCGCCGTCATGGGGCGCAGCACCTTGCAGGGGTTGCCCACAGCGACCACGCCTGCCGGAATGTCTCTGGTGACCACGGACCCTGCCCCGATGACGCTGTTGTCACCTATGGTGACGCCTGGGCAGATGACGGTGCTGCCCCCAATCCAGACGTTGTTGCCGATGCGCACCGGCTTGCCGAACTCGACCCCGGCCACCCGAGGCGCCACCGCCACCGGATGGGCTGCGGTGTAGATCTGCACCCCGGGGGCCAGCAGCACGTTGTCGCCTATGTGTACCTCGCACACATCGAGGATGGTGCAGCCCATGTTGGCGTAGAAGTTCTCCCCCACGAAGATGTTCGCGCCATAGTCGCAGAAGAAGGGGGGCGTGATGGCGCACTGGGCACCGCGGCCGCCGAGCAGCTCATGGAGCAGGGCATCCCGCTCCGGCTTCTCTTGCCAGCGGGTGTTGAAGCCGTGATAGAGCCTGCGGCAGCGCTCGCGGGCCGCTTTCAGCTCGGGGTGGCCCGCATCATAGGGTTCCCCCGCCACCATCTTCTGCCATTCGGGGCAACGCTCGGCTGCCCTCTGCACTGTGATTGTCTCGGCCATCATTGCTCCATCAACCAGATCAGGGATTCATAAGGACGCAGCTCGCAGGATTGCGGGCGGGCCGGGCTGCCTTGGTAGTTGCCAAGCAGCAGGCGGCCTTCGCCGGTTTGCAGCTCGGCAGGCAGCGCAAACTCCACCGGCTCGCCGTAGAAGTTGCTCACCACCAGCAGGGTCTGGCCGTTGGCGCGGCGGGCATAAGCCCAGATCCGGGCGTGCCCCGCCAGCAGCTCCTGATAATCCCCCTGGGTGAAGATGGGATATGCCTTGCGAAGGGCGATGAGATCACGGTAGTGCCAGAACACCGAGTGCTGGTCGGCCAGCGCCGCCTCGGCGTTGATCTCGGGGTAGTTGGCGGCAGGCTTGAGCCAGGGCGAACCCTGGGTGAAGCCCGCGTTGGGGGCGGCGCTCCACTGCATCGGGGTTCGGGAGTTGTCACGGGACTTGGCCCCCAGAATGGCGAGGATCTCGGCCTCGCTCATCCCCTCCGCCTGCTTGATGGCGAAGATGTTGCGGCTCTCCACATCCTGATAGTCGTCGATGCGCTGATAGCCGGGGTTGGTCATGCCGATCTCCTCCCCCTGATAGATGTAGGGGGTGCCCTGCAACCCGTGCAGCGTGCTGGCCAGCATCTTGGCGGCGACCACCCGATGTTCGCCCTCGTCGCCGAAGCGGGAGACGATGCGCGGCTGATCGTGGTTGCACCAGAACAGTGCCGACCACCCCTTGCCATGCATGCCGCTCTGCCAGTGGTTGAAGATGCGCTTGAGTTCGAGGAAATCGAACGGCGCCTTGGTCCACTTGTCGCCATTGGGGTAATCCACCTTCAGATGGTGGAAGTTGAACACCATGGAGAGCTCTGAGCCGTCCAGCGCACCATAGCGCTGGCAGTGCTCGAGACTGGTGGAGGACATCTCCCCCACCGTCATGGCCCCCACGGGGGCGAAGACGTCTCGGCTTATGTCCTGCAGGAATTCGTGGATGCGCGGCCCGTCGGTGTAGAAGCGGCGGCCATCACCTATCTCGTCGTTCGGGAACGCCTGATCCTTGGAGATGAGGTTGATGACGTCGAGACGGAAACCGTCGACCCCCTTCTTCGCCCAGAAGTGGATGATCTTTTTCACCTCGGCGCGAACCAAAGGGTTTTCCCAGTTGAGATCCGCCTGCTCGCGGGCAAACAGGTGCAGGTAGTACTGGCCGGTGGCCGGGTCCAGCTCCCAGGCGCTGCCGCCAAACTTGGATTGCCAGTTGTTGGGCACACCGCCCTCTACCGGGTCTTTCCAGATGTAGTAGTCGCGGTAGGGGCTGTTTTTATCCCCCAGCGCCGACTTGAACCAGGCGTGCTCGGTGGAGGTGTGGTTGACGACGATGTCCATCACGATGCGGATGTTGCGCTCGTGGGCGGCGGCCAGCAGCGCCTCGAAGTCGGCCATGGTGCCGTAGGCGGGATCGACGGCCAGGTAGTCGGCGATGTCGTAGCCGTTGTCCACCTGGGGGGAGACGTAGACAGGGGTCAGCCAGAGGGCATCGACGCCGAGAGTCTTGAGATAATCGAGGCGGGCCATGATCCCCTTGAGATCACCGGTGCCACGGGCGCCGGAGTCCTGAAAGCTCTTGGGGTAGATCTGGTAAATCACGGCGCTTTGCCACCAGGGTGTCTGTGTCATGGTTGGTTCGCTCATTGGTTGAAACTGGTTGGAACAGGGCAACGAAAAAGGGCGGAGCCTGGGCTCCGCCGATATTGTGTGGATCAGACCGTGGCCAGATCCAGCTTGCCGGCCGCCTGCTGGCGCTTGTAGACCAGCAGGGTCAGCACCACGGGCACCACTATGGCCACCAGCATGGCGACGGCGTAGATGCCCCAGTATTGCGGCTGGATGGAGAGGATGCCTGGCAGGCCACCCACACCGATGCCGTTGGCCATCACGCCGCTGAAGCCGCAGATGAGGGCCGCGAGGCTGGAGCCCACCATGGCGCATAGCATGGGGAACTTGTACTTGAGGTTGATGCCGTACATGGCCGGCTCGGTCACCCCGAGGTAGGCGGAGATGGCGGCCGGGACCGAGATCTCCCGCTCGTTCTCCTTGCGGCTGATAAGGATGATACCGACGACCGCCGAGGCCTGGGCGATATTGGAGAGGGCGATCAGCGGCCAGATGGGGGTGCCCCCCATGCTCTGCATCAGCTGCAGATCCACCGCGTTGGTGGTGTGGTGGATGCCGGTGATGACCAGGGGCGCATAGAGGAAGCCGAACAGGGCGGCGCCTATGGGAGCAAACGACCCCGTCATGGCGGCCTTGGCGGCAAAGCCGACGCCTTCGCCAATCCAGCGACCGAAGGGGCCGATGAAGGCGTGGGCCACTATCACCGCCAGCAGCAGGGAGATGAAGGGCACTATCACCAGGTAGAGATAGGCCGGAATGATGCGCTTGAGGCTGGTTTCCACCCAGGCGAGGAAGACACCCGCCAGCAGGGCCGGAATGACCTGAGCCTGATAGCCCACCTTCTGGATGACGAAGAGGCCGAAGTCCCACACTTCCGGGGTCTGCTGACCGATGCCGTAGGCGTTCATCAGTTGCGGCGACACCAGGGTGATGCCCAGCACTATGCCGAGGATCTCGGATCCCCCCATCTTCTTCACCGCAGACCAGCAGACGCCCACCGGCAGGAAGTGGAAGATGGCCTCACCCAGCAGCCAGAGGAAGGCGTGCACCTGGGCCCAGAACTGGCTGATCTCGGTGAGGGTATGGGTCCCGTCGTCGAACATCTTGATGTCGCCGATGACGTTGCGAAAGCCCAGGATCAGGCCGCCGGTGATGATGGCGGGCAGCAGGGGCACGAAGATCTCCGCCAGGTGGGAGATGCCGCGCTCCAGCGGATTCATGTTGTGGCGGGCCGCCTGTTTGGCGGCATCCTTGCTGGCGCCGCTCACCCCGATCTCCTCGGTGAGCGCCTTGTACCACTGATCCACCTCGTTGCCGATCACCACCTGGAACTGGCCGCCCTGGGTGAAGCTCCCCTTCACCGAGGGGATGGTCTCGATGGCCTTGGGATCGGCCTTGGCCGGATCGGCCAGCACGAACCTGAGCCGGGTCAGGCAGTGGCTGACGGTGGTGATGTTCTCCTTGCCGCCGATCCGTTCGATCAGCTGTGCCAGATGCTGTGTGTTGACTTTTGACATGAGCCTTCCCTCTGTGACTCCATGAATAATGGTCGTTTCTTTGCCGGCTGGCCAATGACCGCCCGCTTATTGGTATCGTTCCCAATCAGCATGAAGCCAGTGGCAGACATCAGCAATGGGAACGTTCCCAATTCGTGGCGGTGGTCACAAAAAGTGCAAAACGCCGGTAATGAGAGGAAAAGATAGACTACAGGGGCTGACAGGGGGCTATGGTGGCTCTGGGGGGCTGCCCCTCTTCAATCTGATCGAGCAGCTGTCTGGCGGCCAGAATGCCGGCATCCTTGTAGCCGAAATCCAGGCTGAGGGTGTTGGCAAACAGGAAGGTGAGCATGGGATTGCTGCCGAGGCCGCTCACCAGGATGTCGGTGCGCCCCAGCTCCTGCAGGTACTTGGCGGCGCCTATGGCCAGGGTGTCGCTGGCGCAGACCATGGCCTGGGTGCCGGGGGTGACCAGCTCGGCTGCCAGTCGGTAGCCGCTTTGCAGGCCGAGATCCCCGAGGGCGCTGCGGGGCGTGAGTCCCTGCTCCCGGCAGTAGTCGAGGTAGGCCTGATGCCGGCGCAGCCCCGTGGTGAGGTCGCTGCGTTCGACCCCCAGATAGGCGACCTCTGTCAGGCCGCGCTCCCCGAGGTGTGCGAGCACGGCGCGCACCGCGCCGTCATCGTCGAAGCAGACCGACGAGAAGCCGGGACGCTCGCGGGCCATCAGCACCAGTTTCTCCCTGAGCGGCGCCATGGCGGCGTAGTCCAGATCGTTGAAGGCAAACAGTATGATGCCGTCCACCCCGCGCCGCTCCAGCACGGCCAGGTGCTCGCTCACCTTGGCGGGGGAGAACTTGCTCTCCATCAGCACGGCGTCGTAGCCACGCTGGTAGAGGGTCTCCAGCATGCCGCGCACCGCCTGGTTCTCCGAGCTGGAGTCGAGGCGCGACACCACTATGCCGACCACCTGCTGGCTCTGATTGCGCATGGCCCGCGCCGACTTGCTCGGCACGAAGCCGTGCTCGGCGATCACCGCCTCGACCCTGGCCCTGGTCTGGGCGTTGACCCTGGGATCCTGATTGAGCACCCGGGAGACGGTCGACTTGCCGACCCCGCTGAGGCGAGCGATATCGAGGATGGTCAGTTTCTTTTCCATGTGGGATCCGTGACAGGGGAGGGCGGCAACCGGGATGCAGACATTGTTGTGATTAACTCCTGTGAATACAAGCCCATGGCGTTAGAATGCCCTTTTGCCCAGGCGGAGCCTCCGCCATTGCACAGGACGCGCATCATGGATCTGTTGGCAAGTCTGCACTTCTCCCTCTCCATCACTGGCCCCATCTGTCTGGTGCTGGTACTCGGCATCTGGCTCAAGCGGCTGGGTCTCTTGCCCGACAGCTTCGTCGAGTCCGCCTCTCGCCTGGTGTTCCAGGTCACCCTGCCAGCCCTCTTGTTTCTCAGCATGGTGCGCACCGATTTTTCCACCATGCCGAGCCCCTGGCTCATCCTCTACGGCCTGCTCGGCACCCTGGCCGGTTTTCTGGTGCTGGAGCTGCTGGCGGCCCGCTTCATCAGCGAGCAGAAACTGCGGGGCATCTTCGTGCAGGGCAGCTTTCGCGGCAACATGGGGATCATGGGGCTGGCCTATGTGCAGAACGCCTATGGTTCCGAGGGCATAGGTGCCGCCGCCCTGCTGGTGGGCTCCATCACAGTGCTCTACAACATCCTCGCCGTGATCACCCTGACCCGCAGCCTGGGGGGCGGAAAAGGGATCAAGCCCATCCTCAAGGGAATCGTCAGAAACCCCCTCATCATCGCCATACTGGCGGCCCTGCCGTTCGGACTGCTCGGCATAGAACTTCCCCAGCTGGTGATCACTACCGGCAACTACTTCGCCAGCATGACACTGCCGCTGGCGCTGCTCTGTACCGGTGCCAGCCTCAACCTCAAGGCCCTGCGCGGCGGCGCCATGCTGACCGGCTGGGCCACCGCCAACCGCCTGTTCTGCATTCCCGTGCTGCTGGTGCTGGGGGCCTGGGCGCTCGGCTTCACTCCCCAGGCCCTCGGCATCCTGTTCCTCATCAGCTCCACCCCGACCGCCGCCGCCAGCTATGTGATGACCCGCGCCATGGGGGGCGACAGCGCCCTGGCGGCGAACATCATCGCCACCACTACCCTGGGTTCGCTCGTCACCACCAGCCTGGGGGCCGCCCTGATGAACTATTTGGGACTGATGGGGTAAGGTGTTATCGGGATGTGATGGTCCCAGTCATGGAGCGCAAATTGGCGGTTAATATCATCCCTCCTCGCCACGCCCCCGGCTCGCTGGTCACCAGCCGTCTGACTGGGGGCTGCCCTGATGAACTACCTGGGATAGATGGGGTGAGGTGTTAGCCAAGACGGGCCGCGTTGCCAGGGCTTGACCTTGCCGCGGGCGTCAGCTTTAGGCTGGGGACATATCCACAGAGGAGATATCCCATGACCATAGAACTCACCGTCTCCGGCATGTCCTGCGGTGGCTGCGCCGCCAGCCTGCAGAAGGCGCTGCTGGCCCAAAGTGCCGTCAGCCAGGCTCGGGTCGATTTTGGCAGCCGCAAGGCCGTCATCGAGAGCGAGCTGAGCAGGGACGAGTTGATCGCGCTGATCGAAGCAAGGGGATTTAGTGCGGAGTGATTTATCCCTATATGGGTAAAAATCAGACCAATATTCTGTTTGCTTGTTTTTATTGTTGAGAGTGATCACTTAAAAACGAGCCAAGTTGGATGAAAATGCTGCGGTCAACTAACCCAAAAGGATTGCAGCATGACTCACCCTATCCGCAAGACCCTGCTCGCCGTCGTCCTCGGCATGACCCTCTCCCCCCTGGCCATGGCCCTGCCGCAGGTTCATATTCTGGCGACCGGTGGCACCATAGCCGGGGCGGGGCAGTCCGCCACCCAATCCAACTATGAAGCGGGCAAGGTGGCCATCGAGACCCTGATCGCCGCCGTGCCCGAGATGAAGAACGTGGCCGAGGTGAAGGGGGAGCAGGTAGTCAAGATTGGCTCCCAGGACATGAACGACGAGGTGTGGCTCAAGCTGGCCAAGCGGGTCAACGAACTGCTGGCCAAGGATGACGTGGATGGCATCGTCATCACCCATGGCACCGACACCATGGAAGAGACCGCCTACTTCCTCAACCTCACCGTCAAGAGCGACAAGCCGGTGGTGCTGGTGGGGGCCATGCGCCCCTCCACCGCCATGAGTGCCGACGGCCCGCTGAATCTGTATAACGCCGTGGTCACCGCCTCCGACCCCAGCTCCAAGGGCCGTGGCGTCATGGTCGCCATGAACGATACCGTTCTTGACGCCCGGGACGTCACCAAGACCAACACCACAGGGGTGCAGACCTTTGCCGCCCCCAACTTCGGCCCGCTCGGCTACATCCACAACGGCAAGATCGACTACCAGCGCAGCCCGGCCCGCCTGCACACCAGCAAGACTCCGTTTGACGTGAGCAAACTCGACAAGCTGCCGCAGGTCGGCATCGTCTACAACTATGCCAACGCCACCGATCTGCCGGCCAAGGCCATGGTGGATGCCAAGTTCGATGGTATCGTCAGCGCCGGGGTGGGCAACGGCAACCTCTACCACAGCCTGTTCGACACCCTGGCCAAGGCCAGCGAGGACGGCATCCGGGTGGTGCGCTCCGCCCGCGTGCCGACCGGCGCCACCACCCTGGACGCCGAGATCGACGACGCCAAGTACGGTTTCGTGGCCGCCGGTACCCTGAACCCGCAGAAGGCGCGCATCCTGCTGATGCTCTCCCTGACCCAGAGCAAGGATCCGGCCCAGATCCAGCGCTGGTTCCAGCAGTTCTGATCCCGGGGCTCAACCCGCTAACCTAAATCCATGAAGAAAGGGCAGGATCCGATCCTGCCCTTGCTTATGGCGCCATGTTCAGATGCCAGGTGCCTTCAGCTCACCATCAGCCAGCCGCAGAAACCCAGATACACCAGCCCCACGCAGGCCAGCCTGCCCGCCGTCATTCGCCCGTGGCTGAAACCCCACCACAGCAGTGCCACCGTCAGCAGGGTCACCAGGGAGGAGACCAGCATGGTGCTGTCGAGCAGCCAGGGGGTGAACAGCAGACAGAACGCCTTGGGAATGGTGCCCTGGATCATCATGGCCCCCGAGATATTGGCCAGGGCCAGCCGATGCTTGCCCTGCCGCACCCAGATCAGCACGTTCATCAGCTCGGGCATCTCGGTCGCCACCGGGCTCAGCAGCAGGGCCGCCAGCATGGGCGAGAGGCCGAACAGCTCGCCCATGCTCTCCAGCTGATGAACGAACAGCTGCGCCGCCAGCGCGACCACCACTAATGCCACCAGGGTCTGTAGCAGCACCTTGCGAAGGGCCGGGATGCCGGCCTTGGGATCCAGCTTGAGGGGCTCTGGCAACGGGGTCTCGTGGCTGTCGGTCTGTTTCAGCTCGCGTCGCACATAGAGGAGGTATGCCAGCACGAACAGCGGGGCCAGCCAGGTCTTGCCGGTGAAGGCCACCATGCCGAGGGCCACCGCCACCAGGAAGATGCCGATAAACCAGGCCTGATCCCGGCCAATCTCGCGCTGTACCTCGCCATTGATGACCCTGTGTTCACGGCCCATGCACAGCAGCAGGGTCAGGCCGACGGCGGCATAGCCTATGGTGGAGAGCACCAGCGGGCCACCGAGGGCGGCGCCTATCCCTATCTGCTGCTGGGCGGGGGCATCCCCCATCAGCAGCGCGCTCAGGGTGACTATGCATTCGGGCAAGGCAGTGCCGAGGGCCGCCAGCAGGGAGCCGGTGGCGCTCTGGGAGAACTTGAGGTGATGGCCGGTCCATTCGATACCGTTGACGAAATAGTCGCAGGCCAGGTAGATGGTGGCGGCAGAGAGCAGAAATAACAGCAGGGTGATCAACATAATGGGCAACCGCCAGGCGAGCAGAACAACCGATGGACCCGATACGGCTCGCCCGGCTGGCTTGCGTATCGAGGCCAAAGGTCTTGCAGAGCGATAGATGCTATCGCCGCCCATGCCATGGATCGGCAGATCCAAGAATGTTGACATGAGCCCGGCCCGGATCATGGGCGGGTTGCTACTCCCCAATGACAGTGCGGGGTTTTTACCAAGAGACGGGTCACCCCACAAGGAAAATGGCGGCTCATCCCCCCGGCAACTTGTAAGGGGATGTAACCTGGCCAGCGACCAACCCCATCAGCTCTGCTCGCCAGGATCCGGATCCCGCCCACAGGATCCTCGCCTTGGCACAGGGATTGCTATGAGTTGACTACTGTCCACATTGACTTGGGAAGGGTGAACGATGAAACGGTGGATCCAACATTTTTACCAGCTGAATCGCCTCAACTGGCTAATGGTCTGGCTGCTGCTCTGCTGCAGCATCATATTGCTGTTCCCGGCCGGGCTGATGAAAGGCGCCGTCAGTCAGTGGGCCACGGCTCACGCCGCCTGGCTGGGGGTCGGCATGCTGATCGCCATCTCCTACTTCTGCAGCCAGGGTTTCCTGATCGCCTGGGAATGGGCCTGTGACGAGTGGCAGTCCCGCCGTCAGCAGGATCAACTGGCCCAGATGATTGGCTTCCTGGACTTCAACGAGAAGGCGGTGCTGCGCGAGTTCGTGCTACAACGGAAAAGCGTCATAAACCTGCCGATCACCGAGCCTGCCGTCAAAAACCTGATGGATGCCGGTGTGCTGACCTATGCCTATGGCAAGCCGGTGCGAGAGAAAGAGGACGAAAACCAGATCCGCGCCCTGATGATTGCGCTGCCGGCACGGCCGCTGCTGACCTACAAGGTGCTGGGGCTGTCGCGCGGCAAGATGAGCGACGAGCAGGTGGAGCAGATCATGAATGCCAGACCCAAGTTTGCCCAGAAGAGCTTCCAGCGCTGAGCCGCCACCATCCTTCAAACGAAAGAGCCGGACACTGTCCGGCTCTTTGTTATCTGGTTGGGGCTACTCGGTTCTTGCCTTGAGATAACCGGCGTAGTCGGGTACCTGTACGCTGAATGCCTGCTGCATGTGCGGGCTGTCCATGATGAAGTCCGCCGTCGCTTCATTGGTGGCGACCGGGATGTTCCAGACCGCCGCGAGGCGCAGCAGAGCCTTGACATCCGGATCGTGCGCCGCGGGATTGAGGGGATCCCAGAAGAAGATCATCACGTCGATCTTCCCTTCGGCGATGAGGGCGCCGAGCTGCTGATCGCCCCCCATGGGGCCGGAGAAGAGGCAGGTGATGGGCAGTTGCGCCTTCTTGCCGAGCAGGGTGCCGGTAGTGCCGGTCGCATAGAGGTGGTGGAGCTTGAGCTCCTCCTTGCGGCGCAGCACCCAGTTCAGCAATGGGGTCTTCATGTTGTCGTGAGCCACCAGGGCTACCCGCTTGTGGGGCGCCATCTCACGTGCAATCAGTTCCATGGAAATCATCCGTAGCAAAGTGATGGGAATAGGGCCGTATCCTAATCGAAAGCGGCGTGTGCTGCTCTGCCCTGCATCGTAACTGTGATCACTGCAATGGTTCAATCCGGCTTGGAGCCGTGCCTCGTTCACCGAGCCCGGCGGTGCGCCCCGTGCCGTAAAGGGGGTTTGCTGACTTGGGAAAACCGCCCGGTTGGCCACCTGCCTGGCAGACAGTAATGCCCATATGTTTCAGATTCATGCCTGGGCTTGAAGCTGGCGGCCCAGAAAAAACCCGCCTTGGCGGGTTGGGGGCAGATCTTGATGACATCCGCACTCAGGATGATGCGGTATGAAGCTGGGATTGCTGATAATTTTCCAGGCCGATGCGAGCGATGAGGTCCAGCTGGGTTTCCAGCCAGTCGACGTGTTCCTCCTCGTCTTCCAGGATCTCCTGGAACAGGTCACGGCTGACGTAATCATGGACGGATTCGGCATAGGTGATGGCCACTTTCAGGTCGGGGATGGCATCCATTTCCAGTGACAGATCGCAGCGCAACATCTCTTCGACTGTCTCACCGATGCGCAGCTTGCCCAGATCCTGCAAGTTGGGCAGTCCTTCCAGAAACAGCACTCGCTTGACTAGCTCGTCGGCATGCTTCATCTCATCGATGGACTCATGATATTCCTTGTGCCCGAGCCCCTTGAGGCCCCAGTCATCGTAGATGCGGGCGTGCAGGAAATATTGGTTGATGGCAACCAGCTCATTGGCCAGCACCTTGTTGAGGTGGGCAATGATTTTGGGATCTCCTTTCATCGACATTACTCCTCGTGTTCGAGCCTAGGGCACCGATCACTAGAGCGTAGTCGAGAAAAATGACCATAAGAAGAGGGCGAATCGGCTCCCCTGCAAGGGAGAGCATCCGCTCGATGAAGTGAAGGGGTCAGGAAGAGGCGCTTCAGGCCACTTCGTAATAAAGGGGCGCCTGCTCCGACTCCAGCTTGTCGATCTCGGTGGCGATGATCTCCATCGCCATGCGCACGCACTTGCCACATTGGGCACCGACTTCCAGCGACTGTTTCAGCTGTCTGAACTCGGTCTTGCCTGCCTGTACCGCCTTGCGGATCTGGTTATCTGTGATGCCGCGGCACAAACACACGTACATATTAGTGGACCTCATGCTGGAATGAGATGAAATCTAAATGAGAATGGTTCGTAATGCAAAGAACGAATGGTAATAAGATCCCCTGCTTGCCAGTGATTCCCCCCTTGAGGAGAATGCAACCATCAGAGAGGAGACCAAGATGCTCAAGAAACTATTCAGTGCCCTGTTCAAGGGGCAAGCTGCCCAGATAGTCGATGTCACGCCCACCGAATACGCCGGCTATCTCATCTATCCCGAACCCATGGCGGAAGGGGGGCAGTATAGGCTGGCCGGTCGCATCACCAGGGAGATCGACGGGCAATTACAGACTCATCGCTTCATCCGCTCCGATCTGTTCGCCAACCCAGCCGACGCCGAGCGCTTCATGGTGCAAAAAGCCCATACCTTCATCGATCAGATGGGGGAGCGCATGTTTGAGCCTCGGGTGAAGCCGGACGACAGTTCAGCCTCATGATCCCTGCCGAGGTGGATCTGCTGCGCCAGGCTCTCGCTCACGCCGGTGAGCGTCGCCTTATCTGGCTGGAAGGGTTCGAAGCCGATTGCATCACCCGCGCCGAACCCTTGCTGGGGGAGGCTGTCTTCTGGCTGGGAGATGGCCCCGAACGCCATAAGCCACTGCCCGCTGCCAAGGCGCTACAACGGCTCGGTCAGGAGTGCGATACCCTGGTGTTCAACGCCTTCAGCGGCTTTCATCCCGATGCCTTCGGCGCCCTGGCGGGCACGCTGCGCGCCGGTGGTCTGCTGCTGTTGCTGACGCCTCCCAGAGCGGCGTGGCCAGTCTACCCGGATCCGGACAGGTTGCGACTGGTCGCCCAGCCTGAGGATGCCAAGCTGGCGGGCCATGGTTTTATCGCCCGCCTGGTGCGGCTGCTGACAGGGGATCCTGCCCTCTCCTTGAGTCCTCCCGCCGGCGGCGAGCCCTGGCGTCCTCTTGACGCAAGCCGGCCACTCAGTGTTGATCAAGCCCGTGCGCTGCCGGCCATTCACAAGGTGTTGCATGGTCATCGCCGTCGTCCGCTGGTGCTGAGCGCGGATCGTGGCCGCGGCAAGAGTGCGCTGCTGGGTCTGGCCAGCGCCGATCTGCTGCGTCAGGATCCCGGCCTGCAGATAGTGGTGACGGCACCCGCCCAGGCGACCGTCGCCACGCTCTTTGCCCATGCCTCGGCGGCGCTGGCAGACACGCCTGAGCGGCTGGCGGGACTGACCTATGTGTCGCCAGACCGAGTCGCTCAAGGGGATGTGCAAGCGGATCTGCTGCTGGTGGATGAGGCTGCCGCCATTCCAACCCCACTGCTGGAGGCCATCCTGGCCCATCACAGCCGCATAGTGTTCGCTACCACCGAGCACGGCTATGAGGGGACGGGGCGTGGCTTTCATCTGCGTTTCAAGCGGGTGCTCGATAGGCAGACCCCGGATTGGCAGGAGCTGCATCTGGCGGAACCCATCCGCTGGAGCCGGCATGATCCGCTGGAACCGCTGATCTTCCGGCTGCTCGGCCTCAATGCCGACATAGTGGCACCTCAACCTCCGAAGACACCGAGCTGGCGACGGCTGGCGCAGGAGGCGCTGGCCGGGGATGAGGCGCTGCTCAATCGGGTGTTCGGCCTGCTCGTACTGGCCCATTATCAGACCAGCCCCAGCGATCTGCGGTATTTGCTGGAGAGCCCGGATCTCGACATCCACTTGCTGGAGCAGGAGAGGGAGCTGCTCGGTGTTGCCCTGGTGGCCCGGGAAGGGAACATAGCGCCTGCGCTGGCTCATGACATCTGGGCTGGGCGAAGACGCCCCCGTGGTCATCTGCTGCCCCAGTCGCTGCTGGCACACGCCGGCTTCATCACGGCTGGGGAGCGCACCTATGCCAGGGTGATGCGCATCGCCATTCATCCTGCCCTGCATCGCCTGGGACTGGGTTCTTTGCTGCTGGCGCAGCTGGAAACACACTACCGCGCGCAGGGATACGACTATCTGGGGTCAGCCTTTTCTGCGAGTCCCGATCTGCTGCCATTCTGGCTTAAGGGGGGCTTGACGGTATTGCGCATCGGCCTGCAGCGGGATGCAGCCAGCGGCAGCCATGCGGCCTTGTTGCTCAAACCGCTGAAAGTGGAGCTCGATCCGGAACTGGCTCAATGGCGACGGCGCTTCGTGAGCCAGTTGCCCACCCTGCTGGCAGGAGAGCTCAAGGGGCTGGAGCCTGAACTGGTCTGGCTATGTCTGAGAGGTGACGTGGCCGCAGAGGCGCCCGCACTGGATGAGTTCGAGTATCAGGAGCTCGACTGCTTTGCCCATCATCACAAGCCGTTCGAGTTGTGCCAAGCCAGCCTGCAACGCTGGCTGGCCAGTCGGTTGACTGTGCTGGATGAACTGTTTCCCGACGAGCGTCGGCTGCTGATCGCCCCCATCTGGCAGTATGTGCCCTGGGCCGAGCTGGCAAAGACGTTGGGGGTTGCCGGCAAGCCTGCAGTGATCAAGCGGCTGCGCAGCCTGCTGGCCCGGCTGTTGGACAAACAGGCGCCCATGACCTGACGACGGACGACATGGCCGCGGCGGTGCGAGATGACACCTGCGCTCGCCATATAAGAACAAGGGGCCAGTGTGGCCCCTTCTCTTTTGTCGCGCGGCCCACGCCGCTCGCTACCGGATATGTTCTGTGATTGCGCCGTTCAGGGCTATGTCATGGGGCAATGGCCGCCACCGCCCCCCTCATCGTTTACCCCGGATAGGATGCCAACTGCTCTGATGAGTCCCTCGTCGGCCGGCACCACTTTGGTTTTTTCAGAATATGGACTAATACTTGAGTGTGACTGAACGTTTAATAAATGCATTATTTTCAGATGGTTAGCTTTCAAGCTGTCAATGCTTGCCATCTTTTCTAACGTGCACAGGGAGTGCAATGTGGGAAAAAATGCAATCAACCATGGCGCATGGATGGTGTGGCTCGCCAGCAACAGTGTTTCCGCCAACGACATCACATTCAACATGACACGCGGGGCGACCGCCATCAGCCAGCAGGTGTATGACCTGCATATGACGATCTTCTATATCTGCTGTGCCATTGGCCTTATCGTCTTCGGGGCCATGCTCTGGTCCATCGTCCACCACAGAAAGTCTCGCGGCGCCAAGGCCGCCCAATTCCACGAGAGCACCCGCATCGAGCTGCTATGGACGGCCATCCCGGTGCTGATCCTGGTCGCGATGGCGGCACCGGCGACCTCGACTCTGCTGAAGATGGAGGATACCTCCAAAGCCGATCTCACCGTGCTCATCACGGGCTCGCAATGGAAATGGCATTACAAATACCTCGAGCATCCGGTGGAGTTTTACTCCTTGCTGGCGACCAGCAAGAAGCAGATCTCGGGCGACGAACCCAAGAGCGGCACCTATTTGCTGGAAGTGGATCAGCCTCTGGTGTTGCCCGTCGGCAAGAAGATCCGATTCCTGATGACCTCGGACGATGTAATTCATTCCTGGTGGGTGCCCGCCTTCGCGGTGAAGAAAGATGCCAATCCCGGTTACATCAACGAATCCTGGACCCGCATCGACAAGGCTGGCACCTACCGGGGGCAGTGTGCCGAGCTGTGCGGCAAAGACCACGGCTTCATGCCCATAGTGGTGGTGGCCAAGCCGGCCGGGGAGTTCGATGGCTGGATCGCAAAGACAGCGGCAGATCAGGCGGCAGCCAAGGCCCAGCAGCAAGACCTGGCCAGCCAGACCATGACGCTGCCGCAGGCCATGGAGCTGGGTGAGAAGGTGTTCCTGGGACATTGCGCCGCCTGCCATCAGCCCGCGGGTACGGGTTTGCCCGGCATCTTCCCGGCCCTCAAGGGCAGCAAGGTGGCGACGCTGCCAGAACACAGGGCCCAGCACCTGGACATAGTCCTGCATGGCAAGAGCGGGACTGCGATGCAGCCCTTCGGCAAGCAGCTGACGGCGCAGGAGCTCGCCGCCGTCGTGACATACGAGCGCAATGCCTGGGACAACAAGACCGGTGATGTCATTCAGGCTGCAGAGGTGCAGTCCCTTCTGAACCCAGTCGAACCAAACAAGGACAAGTGAGGCGCCAGCATGAGTGATGGAATCACGGATACCCTGCACAGCGAGCACGCCCACCAACCTGCATCGGGCCTGAAACGCTGGCTATACACCACGAATCACAAAGATATCGGCACTCTCTATCTGCTGTTCGCCCTGACCATGTTCTTCACCGGTGGCGCCATGGCCATGGTCATTCGGGCCGAGCTGTTCCAGCCCGGTCTGCAACTGGTCGAGCCCCTGTTCTTCAACCAGATGACCACGGTACATGGCCTCATCATGGTCTTTGGCGCCGTGATGCCGGCCTTCACCGGTCTCGCCAACTGGCTGATCCCCATCATGATCGGGGCCCCGGACATGGCGCTGCCCCGGATGAACAACTGGAGCTTCTGGATCCTGCCGTTTGCGTTTCTGATCCTGCTGTCGAGCCTGTTCATGGAGGGCGGTGGCCCCAGCTCGGGCTGGACCTTCTATGCCCCCCTGTCCACCAAGTACAGCGGCAACAGCACGGCGCTGTTCGTCTTCGCCATCCACATCATGGGTATCTCCTCCATCATGGGTGCCATCAACGTCATCGTTACCATCTTCAACCTGCGGGCGCCGGGCATGGGCTGGATGAAGATGCCGCTGTTTGTCTGGACCTGGCTTATCACGGCCTTCCTGCTCATCGCGGTCATGCCGGTCCTGGCGGCGGCGGTGACCATGGTGCTGACGGACAAGTATTTCGGGACCAGCTTCTTCGATGCGGCCGGAGGAGGGGATCCTGTGCTGTTCCAGCACATCTTCTGGTTCTTCGGCCACCCTGAGGTGTACATCATGATACTGCCGGCCTTTGGCATCGTCTCCAGCATCATTCCCACCTTCTCCCGCAAGAAACTGTTTGGCTATCGCTCCATGGTCTATGCCACCAGCAGCATCGCCTTGCTCTCCTTCATGGTCTGGGCTCACCACATGTTTACCACTGGGTTGCCGGTGGTCGCCGAGCTGTTCTTCATGTACGCCACCATGCTGATCGCGGTGCCGACCGGGGTGAAGGTATTCAACTGGGTTGCCACCATGTGGCGGGGCTCCCTGACGTTCGAGACCCCCATGCTGTTCGCCATCGCCTTCATCACCCTGTTCACCATAGGTGGCTTCTCGGGGTTGATGCTGGCGATGATCCCGGCCGACTTCCAATATCACGATACCTATTTTGTCGTGGCCCATTTCCATTATGTGCTGGTCACCGGCGCCGTCTTCTCGATCCTGGCCGCCGCCTATTACTGGCTGCCCAAATGGACGGGGCACATGTATGACGAGCGACTCGGGCAGTGGCATTTCTGGTGCTCGCTCATTTCGGTCAATGTGCTCTTCTTCCCCATGCATTTCGTCGGTCTGGCGGGCATGCCCCGTCGCATTCCGGATTACGCGCTGCAGTTTGCCGACTTCAACATGCTGATCAGTCTCGGCGGCTTCGCCTTCGGGTTGTCGCAGTTGCTGTTCGTCTGGGGGGTGATCAAGTGCATCAGAGGGGGGCAGCAGGCGAGCAATCAGGTATGGGAAGGGGCGGAGGGGCTGGAGTGGACGCTCTCATCCCCCCCTCCCTACCACAGCTTCAAGACCCCGCCAGAGGTGCGGTAAGGAGGTCATATGGCTCAGGTCAATCACGGTCCCCTGCTCAGAAAGCTGGCCCTGGTGGTGCTTGTCATGTTCGGGTTCGCCTTTGCACTGGTGCCGCTGTATGACGTTTTTTGCAGGATCACCGGTCTCAACGGCAAGACCGCCGTACAGCCGGCCACGACCGAGCGGGCAGTGATCGACAGCAAACGGACCATCCAGATCGAGTTCCTTGCCCATGCGGACACCCGGATGCCGTGGCAGTTCAGCGGCGAAACGGCGCGGTTGTCGGTGCGCCCGGGCGAAATGAAACTGGTCAATTATCGGGTGTTCAATCCCACCGATCGCACCATGATTGGTCAGGCGGTGCCGTCAGTCTCGCCCGGTCCCGCCGCCGCCTATTTGAAGAAAGTGGAGTGCTTTTGCTTCAACCGTCAGGAGTTGCAGGCGGGGGAGAGCAAGCTGATGCCGCTCAAGTTTTATGTCGACCCCGATTTGCCCGACAACATAAACACCATCACGCTCTCCTATTCACTCTATGAGATCACTCAGTCCACCCCAGCCCCGACGCTGGCGCAGAGGAAATAATCATGGCTAAAGTGAACCAGACGTATTATGTCCCTTACCAGAGTCGCTGGCCCATCATAGGGGCCGTGGCCCTGTTTTTCCTGGCTTTCGGGGCAGGGCATCTGGTCAATGAGGTGGCGAGCAAGCAGGCCGGGGCCGGCCGGTATTTGATGATGGCTGGCGTTGCCTTGCTGGTCTTCATGTTGTTTGGCTGGTTTCGTCACATCATCCAGGAGTCCATGACCGGGCTCTACAGCGCCCAGATGGATCGCTCCTTCCGGCAAGGCATGGTCTGGTTCATCTTCTCCGAGGTGATGTTCTTCCTGGCCTTCTTTGGAGTGCTTTTCTATGCCCGCCAGCTTGCCATGCCCTGGCTGGACGGCGCGGGCAACAAGGCGATGACGGCCCAGTTGCTGTGGCCGGATTTCTCGGCGCACTGGCCCATGGTCAAGACCCCGGGAGGGACCACGACCCAGGCCATGCCCTGGCACGGTATCCCCCTCATCAATACCCTGATCCTGCTCGGATCCTCCGTCACCCTGCTGTTTGCTCATACCGGGTTGGAGAATGGAAAGCGCAGTCGTCTCAAGGGGATGCTGCTTGTGACCGTGCTGCTCGGGTTGGCGTTCCTCTGGCTGCAAGGCTATGAATACCTGCATGCGTACCGGGATCTGGGGCTGCGACTGGACTCCGGCATCTACGGCAATACCTTCTTCATCCTGACCGGATTCCATGGCCTGCATGTCACCCTGGGGACAGTGTTCCTGCTGATCATATGGCTGCGGATAGTGCTGAAGGATCACTTCACCGCCGAGCGCCACTTCGCCTTCCAGGCCGCGGCCTGGTACTGGCACTTCGTCGACGTGGTCTGGCTCTGCCTCTTCGTGTTCGTCTACCTGCTCTGAGGCCGGGATCAGTAAGGGCGCGGGTTGGGCTCCAGCCAGCCCATCATCAGGGAGAGCAGCAGGATGACGACCACCAGCAGGGAAAAGAACACCCGACGCCCCAGCGGGGCGGACATCTTCTGGGGATGACCCGTGGTCATCATCAGCCAGAGGGCATGAAACAGCTGCCCAATGATGAGCAACAGCATCAGTACCAGCACTATCTTGATCAACATGTTGGAGCCCTCCGTTATATGCGTGACATGGCTACATGGGATAAGCAGCGACCATGGCATCACAGGCGCTGGATCGTACTGATGTTCACTCTGGTTGTGACTGCGGGTTTGTGCAAGCTGTCGCTCTGGCAGTGGCAGCGGGGGATGGAGAAAGAGGCCTGGCTGGGACGGATGGCAGTGGCGCAGCAGGTGGCGCCAATGACGCTTGCCCGGATCGACTGGCGTAACCTTGAGTCACTGGATGGCCTGTCACTGGGAGGGGAGGTCGAATGGGTGTCCCCTCATGTCTGGTTGCTGGACAACCAGGCGGTGGCGGGCGAGATCGGTTACGACGTCATCATACCGGTACGCGCCGGTGATGCCCGTCCCCTGCTGCTGGTCAATCTGGGCTGGGTGCCTGCACCCGCCAGCCGGCAGCAACTGCCAAGTCCCGTCATCCCGACAACTCTGGAGCTCGACGGTCTGCTGCGCACGGCCCCCAGCGGCGTCTTGCTGGGTCAGAACATCGAGTCCGGCCCCTATCCTAACCGGCTGCAGTCCATCAGGGTGGATGCCCTGAGCGAGATCCTCGGCGCGCCCCTCGCTGACGCCGTTTTTTATCAAAGGCAGACTCCCTTCCTCCACCACTATCAGCCGAATGTCATGCCGCCCGAGAAGCACAGGGCATATGCAGTGCAATGGCTTGGGCTGGCGCTGGTGATGCTGGTGGGGGGCCTGGTGCTGACAAGGAGGTTGTCCCCATGAACTCATGGTCAAGATGGAAGGTGCCTGTCCTCTTTGGGCTGGTGATACTGCTGCCTGTGGTACTGGCTGCGCTGACCCTGAGGCAGGGCTGGTATGAACCCGGTACTCGCAACAAGGGGGCCTGGTTGGATCAGGAGGTCTATCTGTTGCAGCCGCTCCCGCCCCATCAGAACCAATGGCGACTGGTCTATCTGGCCGCCCGGCGTTGTGAGGCGCAATGCCAGCAGGTGCCCGAGTTGATGTCGCGGATCCAAAGCGCCCTTGGCCGCAATCTGGACAAGCTGGATCTGGTGCAACTGGTCGATGCGCCGCCGCGCGGGGCGAACGGAGCCGTGCGGGCGGGCGATATGATGCTGGTGGACTCGCAAGGGCTGGCCATCCTGCGCTACGAGGTTCCGGCCAGCACGGCGGCGTGGCCGCTGCTTGGCAAGGCCGTGCTGTCGGATCTGCAGCAACTGCTCAAGTATCAGCGAGGTGTGCAATGAACACGCACCTGAGGCCAGTGTCGTGTGTCCTGTTGTCATCATCCGGGTACAAGCGTCAGCAGGGGGGCGTATGAATATACAGAAGAGGCTGGCATCGATCGCCATCGCACTGGCGGTGTTGGTCATCGTGCTCGGTGCCTATACCCGGCTGACGGATGCCGGGCTGGCCTGCCCCGATTGGCCCGGTTGTTACGGCTCCATGGCCGTCCCCCAATCCGTGCATATGGAGCGGGCGGCCCAGCTCTACCCGGATACGCCGCTGGAGCCTCACAAGGCGCGCAGCGAGATGGTGCACCGCTACTTCGCCGGTGTGCTGGGTTGTGTGATTGTGTTGCTGTTCGTGCTGAGCTGGCGCGCTGGCGGTCGTCTGCGTCACCTCTCGGGGGCCTTGCTGGTGCTGGTGGTTGGGCAGGCGGCGCTGGGCATGTGGACGGTGACGCTGGCGCTGCACCCTCTGGTGGTGACCACCCATCTGCTGGGTGGGTTCGCCATCCTGACCCTGCTCTGGCTCTATCGGGTCGAGCTTGCGCGCTCCCCCGCGAACGCGCCCGTCTGCCGCGGTCAGGGCTTGCCCTGGCTGGGCAATGCGGCCTGCGGCGTGCTGCTGCTGCAGATAGCGCTGGGGGGCTGGACGTCGGCGAACTATGCGGCCATGACCTGCGTCGAGCTGCCTCTCTGCCAGGGGGGCTGGCAGGCGCAGTTGAACTGGGAGGAGGCCTTTCATCTGCCGCTCGGCCACGCCAGCTATGAGTTCGGGGTGCTGAGCAAGGAGGCGCGCCAGACCATCCATATCGCCCATCGTCTGGGAGCCCTTGCCACCGCCCTGCTGGTGGGGGGCTTTGCCCTCGCCCTGATCCGTCAGGGGGCCCCGTTGCGCTTCCTGGGGGGGCTCTTGCTGGCCCTGCTGCTCGTGCAAATTGCCTTGGGGCTGGCGAATGTCCACCTGGCCCTGCCGTTGGCCAACGCCCTCGCACACAACCTGGTGGCGGCGCACCTGCTGGTGTGTTGTGTGCTGGCCCGTGGGCGACTCTCCCGCCCCCGGCTTTCCCCTTCGCTGTCGCCTGAGGCGATCAGGAGTCAGACATGAACAGCAAGCCCTTGGCCCGCTTCATCGACACCCGGCTGCTGCGGGACTACTACCAGCTGACCAAGCCCAAGGTGGTGGCCTTGCTGTTGCTGACCGCCTGGGTCGGCATGCTGCTGGCCGAGCCGACCCAGGGCTCCCTGGACGAGATGGTGCTGGGGCTGGCGGGGATAGGGCTGCTGGCGGCCGGGGCGGCGGCCATGAACCACTCTCTGGATCACGGCATCGATGCCCAGATGCGCAGAACGCGCTGGCGACCGGTCGCCATGGGGCGGATCGGGCCCAAGTCTGCGATGGCGTTTGCACTCTGGCTGGCGTTGATGGGCTTCGTCCTGCTCTATCGGGGTGTGAATCCCCTGACCGCCTGGCTGACCCTGGCCAGCCTGTTTGGCTATGCGGTCGTCTATACCCTGCTGCTTAAACGGGCCACGCCACAGAACATCGTGATCGGCGGGCTGGCGGGCGCCATGCCACCGTTGCTGGGCTGGACCAGCATCACAGGAGGGCTCTCGGCCGAACCCTGGCTGCTGGTGATGATCATCTTTACCTGGACGCCGCCCCACTTCTGGTCCCTGGCCATCCACCGGCGTGACGAGTATGCCGGTGCGAACATTCCCATGCTGCCCGTCACCCACGGCATAGCGTTCACCAAGACGGCCATCCTGCTCTATCTGCTGATCCTGACCCTGGTCTGCCTGCTGCCCTACCTGATCGGCATGTCCGGGCTGCTCTATCTGATCGGCAGTCTGGCGCTGAACCTCGGGTTCTGCTGGCATGGCTGGTTGCTGAAGTATTCGGAGCGCCCCGGTCAGGCGATGCGCACCTTCCGCTTCTCCATCTATCACCTGATGTTGCTGTTCGGTCTGCTTGTTCTGGATCACCACTGGCTGTGGCGGTTGTCGTAGGAGGAGGTATCTGGCGGGGGATTTGGGTCGTTGTTTACGCATTCAGGCTGGCCCCGGGGCCAGCCTGAATCATGTTCAGAGCTTGACCATGATGTGGCGCGGTACAGTGTAATCCTCCAGCGCGTAGAGGGAGAGATCCTTGCCGTAGCCGGACATCTTCATGCCGCCGTGGGGCATCTCCGAGGTGAGCATGAAGTGGGTGTTGATCCAGGTGCAGCCATATTGCAGGTGGCTGGCCACTTTGCTCGCCAGACTCAGATCCCGGGTCCAGACCGAGGAGGCGAGGCCGTAGTCCGAATCGTTGGCCCACTGCACCACCTGTTCGGCGTCGCCAAAGCGGGTCACCGACACCACGGGGCCGAACACCTCCCGGCGCACGATCTCATCCTCCTGGCGGGCATGGGCTATCAGGGTCGGCTCGAAGAAGAAGCCGTTGCCGGCGCGGATCTTGCCGCCTGTGGTCACCTCAACATGGCCGCTGCTCTGGGCACGCTCCACGAAGCTGGCGACCCGGTTGCGCTGGCGGTCCGAGATGAGCGGTCCCATCTCCACCCCCTCCTCGCGCTGGCTCCCCACCTTGATGGAGGCCACCGCCTCCGTCATGGCGGCGACGAACTTGTCGTAGATCTTGCCCTGGGCATAGATGCGGCAGGCGGCGGTGCAGTCTTGCCCTGCGTTGTAGAAGCCGAAGGTGCGAATGCCCGCCACCACGGCTTCCAGATCCGCATCGTCGAAGATGATGACGGGCGCCTTGCCCCCCAGCTCAAGGTGGGTGCGCTTCATGGTGCGGGCGGCGCTCTGCAGTATCTTCTGGCCGGTGGCGATGTCACCGGTCAGCGACACCATGCGCACCAGCGGGTGCTCCACCAGCGGCGCCCCCACGCTCTCGCCCCGGCCGCAGACGATGTTGATGACGCCGCGCGGGAAGAGCTCGCTGGCGAGCTCGGCCAGGCGCAGGGCGGTGAGCGGGGTCTGCTCCGAGGGCTTGAGCACCACTGTATTGCCTGCCGCCAGCACGGGGGCCATCTTCCAGGCCGCCATCATCAGGGGGTAGTTCCAGGGGGCTATGCTGCCCACCACCCCTATGGGATCGCGACGGATCATGCTGGTGTGTCCCTCTATGTACTCCCCCGCCAGCGGTCCCTGCAGGCAGCGGGCCGCTCCGGCGAAGAAGCGGAAGCAGTCCACCACAGCCGGCAGCTCGTCATTGAGCACCGCCAGATAGGGCTTGCCGCAGTTGAGGGACTCGAGCGCCGCGAACTCCTCGGCATGGCGCTCGATGGCATCGGCCAGGCGCAGCAGCAGGGTGCTGCGGCTTGCCGGGGTGGTGCGGCTCCACTGGGCGAAGGCGCGCTGGGCACCGTTGACCGCTCGGTTCACCTGCTCGAACGACGCTTCGGGCACGGAGGCTATGAGCTCGCCGGTGGCGGGGTTGAGGATGGGCTCGGCCTGGCCGTCACCGGTGACGAACTGGCCGTCGATCAAGAGTTGGGTAGAGAATTTCATGGTTGCATCCTTGCGCAGGCGTTGAGTCGTTATTTGCCACTGCCGGCGACGTCCTGGCCGTCGCGGGTGAGGTAGTAGGCAAGCAGAATGGGAATGGTGGTCACGGCCACTATGATGAGGGCCACCACGTTGGTGACGGGCCTATCCCGTGGACGGATCAGCTCCTGATACATCCAGATGGGCAGCGTGGTCTGCTGGCCCGCGGTGAAGGTGGTGACTATCACCTCGTCAAAGCTGAGGGCAAAGGCCAGCATGCCCCCCGCCAGCAGCGCCGTGGCGAGGTTGGGCAGGATGACATAGCGCAGGGTCTGGAAGCCGTCGGCCCCGAGATCCATCGACGCCTCGATCAACGACTGGTTGGTGCGGCGAAAACGGGCCAGGGCGTTGTTGTAGACCACCACCACACAAAAGGTGGCGTGGCCGATAACGATGGTCCAGAAGCTGAACGGGATCTCCATCATGCCGTAGGCAGAGCGCAGCGCTATACCGGTGACTATGCCGGGCAGTGCGATGGGCAGCACCAGCAAGAGCGACACCACCTCCTGGCCGAAGAAACGGCTGCGGGCGATGGCCCCTGCCGCCAGGGTGCCGAGCACCATGGCCGCCAGGGTCGCCAGCCCCGCCACCTCCAGCGACAGCTGGATGGCGCGCCACACGTCGGGGCGGTTCAGGGTCACCTCGAACCACTTGAGGGTGAGCCCGGGGGGCGGGAACTGGTAGCTCTTGCTCTCGCTGGTGAAGGCGTAGAGGAAGATGAACAGGATCGGGAAGTGCAGAAACAGCAGCCCGCCGATGGCGGCGTATTTGAGCAGGCCGGAAGGTTGCTGACTTTGACGCATGGATTGATTAGAGCGCATCGAAGGCCCCCAGGCGTTTTGCGATCGCCAGATAGACGGCGATGATAAGGATGGGCACCAGGGAGAAGGCGGCGGCGAAGGGCAGGTTGCCCGCCGTGCCCTGCTGCATGTAGACCACCTGACCTATGTACATGGTCGAGTTGCCTATGATGCCGGGGATGATGTAGTCCCCGAGCGTCAGGGAGAAGGTGAAGATGGAGCCCGCCACCACGCCGGGCAGCGCCAGCGGCAGGATCAGGGTGCGGAAGGTCTGGGCCGGGGTCGCCCCCAGATCGCTGCTCGCCTCCAAGAGGGATCGCGGGATCCGCTCCACCGCCGCCTGGATGGGCAGGATCATGAAGGGCAGCCAGACGTAGACGAAGACGATGAAGGTGCCGAGCCGCGAAAACGACAGCGAAGGGCCGCCGATCACCGGCAGGGAGAGGATGCCGTCCAGCAGCCACTCCAGCCCCAGGCTGTCCGCCAGCCAGCTCACCACCCCCTCCTTGGCCAGGATCAGCTTCCAGGCATAGACCCGCACCAGATAGCTGGACCAGAGCGGCAGCATGATGCCCACATAGAACAGCGCCCGGGTCTTGCCGCTGGTGTAGCGCGCCATGTAGTAGGCGATGGGGAAGCCGAGCAGGGCGCAGGCCAGGGTCACCAGCAGCGACATGCCGACGGTACGGCCGATGACGTCCAGGTTTTCCGGCCGCAGCAGGGCGATGAAATTTTGCAGCCCCAGCTCGTGGCGCACCTGACCGCTGAACTCGTCCAGCCCGAAGAAGGCGTTGGAGAGCAGCATCAGCAGGGAGCCCACATAGATGATGCCGAGCCACAGCAGGGGCGGTCCCAGCAGTATCCCCAGCAGCAGGCCGGGACGGCCGTAGAGCAGGGTGGAGAGGCGCCGCAGCGGCCGCAAGCGTGCAGGTTCGATGGCGTGGCTCATGGCTAGACTCGCACTGTGGGGGAGGCTCATGGCTGAGCCCCCGATCCTGAGGCGCTCAGGCGGTGGATGGCCTGCTCAGGCCAGCTGAGGCTGACCCGGGTACCACGGGCCAGGCGGGCCTGCCCCTCGTTGGGATGGTTGACGATAAGCTCGAGCTGCTCACCGAGGTCGACCCGGTAGCGCACGAAGGGGCCGAGGTACTCCACCTCGCGGATCTCGCCGGACCAGCCCGGCATGCTGGCCTCGGTGAGCCGGATCCGCTCCGGGCGCACCATCATCTGCCGTGCATCGCCGCACAGGCGTTTGGCCTGCTCACCCTCGAACAGGTTGACTGTGCCGACGAAGCGGGCCACAAACGGCGTCGCCGGGGCATCGTAGATGGTATCCGGCGCGGCTATCTGCTCGATCTTGCCCTGACTGAAGATGCAGATGCGGTCGCTCATGGAGAGCGCCTCCTGCTGATCGTGGGTGACGAAGATGAAGGTGATACCGAGCTGGCGCTGCAGCGCCTTGAGTTCGAGCTGCATCTGCTCGCGCAGCTTGAGGTCCAGCGCACCCAGGGGTTCGTCCAGCAGCAGGATGCGCGGTTGGTTGATGAGGGCCCGGGCGATGGCGATGCGCTGGCGCTGGCCGCCGGAGAGCTGCCCTGGCTTGCGGTTGCCGACACCGGGCAGGCGCACCAGATCCAGCATCTCGTCCACCTTGCGGTGACGCTCCGCCCTGGGCACTCCCCTGATCATCAGGCCGTAGCCGATGTTGTCCCGCACATCCATGTTGGGAAACAGGGCGTAGTCCTGAAACACGGTATTGAGGTTGCGATCATAGGGCGGCACCCGGGAGCAGGGCTCGCCGAACAGGCGGATCTCCCCCTCGCTCGGGTACTCGAAGCCGGCGATCATCCGCAGGCAGGTGGTTTTGCCGGAACCGCTCGGCCCCAGCAGGGTGAAAAATTCTCCGGACGGGATCTGGAAGGAGATGTCGTCGACCGCCTTCACCTCGCCATAGTGGCGGCTGACCCGGTCAAATTGTACGGCTGTCATGGCACGTCCTTGTCACTAGAGGTGCGGGCCGGACTCCTGTCCGGCCCAATATCGGCCTTGATTCAGCAGCCTCAGCGGCCACCCAGGATGGCGATATGGTCCGAGACCCAGCGGTAGTGCAGAGGACACGCGGGTCCTCCGCTGGCTGCCGTGCTGAACCACCCGCCTCAGCGGCCACCCAGGATGGCGATATAATCGGAAACCCAGCGGTAGTGCAGAGGACACGCGGGTCCTCCGCTGGCTGCCGTGCTGAACTACCCGCCTCAGCGGCCACCCAGGATGGCGATATAGTCGGAAACCCAGCGATAGTAGGGCACGCAAGTCCCCTGGCTCTTGCACTGGGAGACGGGGGTGCGCCAGAAGTGCACCTTGTCGAAGTTGTCTATGCCGTTGGTCTTGCAGCCTTCTTTGCCCAGCAGGGCATTGCCCTCGCAGGCGGCAGGCACCACGGGCACGGAGCCGAACCAGGAGGCGAGATCCCCCTGCAGCTTGTTGTTGAGGGAGTGCTCCAGCCACTTATAGGCACAGGTGAGGTTCTTCGCCTCGCTGTGCACCATGCTGGTGTCGGCCCAGCCGGTGACGCCCTCCCTGGGCACAGTGGTGGCGATGGGCTGCTTGTCGGCGATCAGGGCATTGGCCTGGAACGGCCAGGAGCCGGAGGCCACCACCCCCTCGTTCTTGAAGTCATCTATCTGGACGAAGGCATCGTGCCAGTAGCGCCCCACCAGTTGGCGCTGCTTGCGCAGCAGATCGAGAGAGGCCTTGTACTGCTCCTCGTTCAGCTCGTAAGGATCCTTGATGCCGAGCGCCGGCTGGTGGGTCATCAGATAGAGGGCGGCATCGGCGATGTGGATGGGGCCGTCGAACGCCTGCACCCGCCCCTTGTTGGACTTGCCGTCCGGCAGGGTCTGCTCCTCGAACACCACGCCCCAGGAGTCGGGCGCCTTGGGGAATACCTTGGTGTTGTACATCAGGATGTTGCCGCCCCACTGGTAGGGGACGCCGTAGTGCTTGCCCTCCACAGTGTGCCAGGGGGCATTCTGCAGGCGGGGGTCTATCTTGCTGTAGCTCGGGACAAGCGCCAGATTGAGCGGTTGCACCTTGCCCCCCGCGATGAGGCGCAGGCTGGCGTCGCCGGAGGCAGTCACCAGATCGAAGCCCCCCTCGTTCATCAGGGCCACCATCTCGTCCGAGGTGGCGGCCGTCTTGACGCTGACCTTGCAGCCGGTCTCCTTCTCGAAGCCGGTCACCCAGTCGTAGTTCTTGTCGGTTTCACCACGCTCCACGTAGCCGGCCCAGGCCACGATATTGAGCTGGCCTTCACCCTTGCCGAGCTCGGTCGGGGCGGCCTGGGTCTGGCCTGCCAGCAGGGCGGGGATCAGGGCCAGGGTGAGGGGGGTCAGTTTCATCTTGCTCTCCTTGCATGATCTGGAGCCATGCGATGCCGCAATGGCGCTTAACATCCTGTTAACCAGTCATGAGCGTAGGAGAAGGCAGTGGTAATGAGAATTTCAATTTTTAACGCCAGAGGTATCTGCCAAATCTATATCGAGTGCAGATGAATCTTATTTTGATGGCGGCGCAACGATCACCCTGAGGGCGCTGGCTAGCGGGAGGCCGGCTGGCGGGCCCGCAGTCGGCTCTGATCCCGCGCTATGTCGATGAACTCGCGGGCGGTCCAGTCTAGCCGCGAGCCGCGACGCCACACCAGGCCGATGTCGATGGCAGGGATGGGTTCCTTGATGGGGCGGGCCTCCACCCGCTCCTGCTCCAGCGACCAAGGGCGATAGGCAAAATCCGGCAGCAGGGCGACCCCGAGCTGGCTCGCCACCAGGCTGCGCACCGCCTCCACCGAGGCGGTGCGCAGCACAGTGCGGGGGGAGATGCCGTAGCGGCGCAGGCCGGCCCCGATGATCTGATCCAGCTGATCGGCAGTGAGGGAGATCATGGGCTCGTCACCCAATGCCTTGAGGGAGAGGGTCGATTCCGCGCAGAGGGGGTGATTGGCGGCGAGCCAGAGCCGCAGGGGGGAGCGGGTCAGCAGCTCGGTATCGAACGCCTCCTGGCGTATGGTGCGGTTGGTCATCAGTATCCCCACGTCCACCTCGCCGTTGACGATCTGATGCTCCAGAAACGGCTGCTCGTCCTCCTTCACCTCGATGCGCACCGCCGGAAAGGCGCGGCGAAAGCGGCCTATGGCCTCCGACAGGTAGTAGCCGGCCACCAGCGTCGTCACCCCTATGGTGAGCTGCCCCTGATCCTGCTGGGCCACCGCCTTGAGGGACTGGCCGGCTTCGGTCATGGCACCGAGAATGCGCCTGGCATGGAGCAGGAACTGGTGGCCCTGGGCCGTCAGGGTGACACCACGCGGGTTGCGCTCGAACAGGGCGGCACCGAGCTCGGTCTCCAGCTCGCGGATGGCGCTGGTGACCGCCGACTGGGAGATGTGCAGTTCGGCGGCGGCGCGGCTCACGGAGAAGCTGTCGGCCACGGCCACGAAGTAACGGATTTGGCGAAAGGTAAAATTCATCTGGGCATCCTGCCACGGGCGACGAGGTTGGCTGCCAGCTTAACCCCGAACTTCCCCCAAGCAAAAGGCGCCGTGATGGCGCCTTTATCATTATTTTTCCTGCTGTTAGCGGGAGCTGGCCGCCTCTATCACCGGCACCCGGTTCACCGCCTTGCCCAGATAGGCGAGGGTGATGGTCACTATGATGCAGGTGAAGCTGAGCCACATGTATGGCAGGTAGTCGAGTGTGGCCACCCCCAGTACCCCTGCCATGAAGATGCCGTTGTCGCTCCAGGGCACCATGCCGCAGGTGAGGGTGCCGCCGAATTCGGCGTTGCGGGAGAGGTTCTTGCGCGCCAGTCCCAGCCGATCGTAGTTCTTGGCCATGATCTTGGGGGTCAGGATCAGGGACACGTACATGGCGGAGCCGAACACGTTGGCCAGGAAGGCGGTGCCTATGGTGTGGCTGGTCAGGCTGCCGACGCTGTTGATGCGCTTCTCGAAGGCGCTGGCGATCACCGCCAGTATGCCGACCTTCTCCAGCAGGCCGCCAAACCCCAGGCCGAAGATGATGACGGCCACCGAGCCCAGCATGGACTCCATGCCGCCGCGACCCAGGATGTTGTCGATGAAGTCGACGCCTGAGGTGATGGCGAACGGGCTGTAGGCGGAGTGCATCGCCTTGACCGGGTCCATGTCCTGGAAGGCGATGGCCCAGACAAGGCCGAGCAGGGCGCCGAAGCTGATCACAGGGAACGCGGGTTTGCGGTTCGCCAGCAGGCCCAGCACCAGGATCACCGGTACTATGGCCAGCGGCGTGATGTTGAACTGCTTGTCGAGGGCCTCCATCACCAGATTGACCTGCTCCAGGCTGACGTTGCCGGAGTACTGCATGCCGACCACGGTGAACAGGGCCGCCGTGATGACATAGGAGAAGAGGCTGATGGGCAGCATCCCCTTGATGTGCTCCACCACATCGACGTTGGACATGGTCGACGCCAGCACCACGGAGTCGGAGAGGGGGGAGAGCTTGTCACCGAAGTAGACGCCGGAGAGCACGGCACCGGCCACCAGGGGGGCAGGCACTCCTAGGCTGTGACCTATGCCCATCATGGCGATCCCCGCCGTGGCGGCAGAGCCCCAGGAGGTGCCGGTAGCCAGCGAGGTGAGGGAGCAGATGATCAGGGTCGCCAGCAGGAAGATGGAGGGGTGTATCACCTTGAGGCCGAAGTAGATGATGCTGGGGACTATGCCGCCGGCGATCCAGGTGCCCACCAGGGCACCGACGGAGACCAGTATCAATATGGCTCCCATCCCCTTGGCGACGCCGTCGACGGCCGCCTGCTCCAGGGACTTGTAATCATGGCCTAGCCGGATGCCGAGCCCCATGATGACGAACCAGGCGATGAACAGTGCCAGCTGGATCGGCAGATCGAGCACGCTGGTGAACGAAAAGGCCAGGGCCAGGAAAATGGCCAGGCAGGCAAAGACCTGCGCCATGCCAGGCAATCGGATGTGGTTTTGTTGGTTTTGCATAGATACTTCCTAAACTCTTGCTCGCCAAGGTCGGTCCCTCTCGTCCTGTGGATACACGTATCCCGAGGGGCCGGCCCAAAAAGAGGCCGCAATCTACCACAAACCCGGGGCACGAAATCCCAACTTATTTAGCAAAAATGCATTAATGTTTGATAAATCTACTCATTAGTTGATCTCATCGGCGCTTTTTTTGAATATCAGGCCGAGACAGGGCAAATAGCCAAAACCCATAGAGAAGTCCGATTGCACTCTCCATAATCACAAACGATAATCGTTATCGTTTGGTTCTATGGGTAGCATCATCATGATCTGGATAGTGCGGTGTCTCTTGCTGGCAGCCTTGCTGGCGGTGTTGGGCTGGGGTCAGGACAAGGCATACGGCCTGTGGAGTCTGGGCTTCTTGCTGGCCGCCTGGGTCATGCTGGAACCCAGGCTGAGGCCAGCGCTGATCCTGCTGCCGGTCGCGGGCATGACGGGGGTCGTCACCCTGCTCTGGCAGCAAAGCTGGCTATAGGAGCCGTTCAGCGGGAAGGGACGGCCTGGATCTTGTCGTAGGCCAGGCGCAGTGAGGTCATGACCTTCTGCTCCATCTCGGTGCGTTCGACATCCGTGGTGAAGTAGATCATGTCGACATTGTGGCGTATGTAGTGAGAGGGGAGCTGGTTCAGGGTCAGGCAGCAGAGATCGGCCAGCTGGTAAGGGGTCAGTGTCTGGTTAAGCCCTTGTTTTTCTATCTCTTTGAGCACCAGATGCTCATAGAAGTTGTGAATGTCGGTATCCAGGATCATGGGAAAACCCCTGTGGTGGCATGGCATCCTCAACAGCATAGCCATGGCAGGGGCAAAAACAAAAGGCCCGTCACTTTCGTGATGGGCCTTTTTGCATGATGAATGGTGCGAAGAGAGGGACTCGAACCCTCACATCCGTGGGACACTAACACCTGAAGCTAGCGCGTCTACCAATTCCGCCACCTTCGCACACTGATTTTCTCCAGCTGGTTTTTAAATGCGGTTGGAGCGCATTGCTCTGTGTTTACATGTCAGAATCATGGTGCGAAGAGAGGGACTCGAACCCTCACACCCGGGGGGCACTAACACCTGAAGCTAGCGCGTCTACCAATTCCGCCACCTTCGCACATTCGGGTTATCAGTCTGGATTTACATGCTGTCTGATAAAAGCATGGTGCGAAGAGAGGGACTCGAACCCTCACATCCGTGGGACACTAACACCTGAAGCTAGCGCGTCTACCAATTCCGCCACCTTCGCACATTGTCATCAATCTTGTTTTACATGCCATCGATGAAGCATGTTGCAGTATGGTGCGAAGAGAGGGACTCGAACCCTCACATCCGTGGGACACTAACACCTGAAGCTAGCGCGTCTACCAATTCCGCCACCTTCGCATCACTGCGGTGGGGGATTCTATAGAGTTTTGGGGGGGCGTCAACAGCCAAAGGGGACTTTTTTCGCTGTTGACGGATAAAGCCGTATCAAGGGCACAAAACTTCAGCAATCTGGGTCACGCCGGGGCCAGTGCGTCCTGATACATCTGCTCGTACAGGGGGACGGAGTTGGCCCAGTCGAAGCGGGTGTGCATGGCATTTTGCTGCACGCGAGCAAACCGCTCGGGTTCCTGCAGGTAGTGGAGCAGGCTGCGGCGCATGGCATCGAGCAGGGTGCTGGCGGTGGGATCGTTGAAGCAGAAACCGGTCGCCTTGGCGGGATCGGCATCCCAGTCCACCACAGTATCCTTGAGTCCGCCGACGGCTCTCACCAGCGGCAGGGTGCCATAGGCCAGGCTGTACATCTGGTTGAGGCCGCAGGGCTCGAACAGGGAGGGCATCAGGAAGAAGTCGGCGCCGGCTTCCACCAGGTGGGCCAGACGGTCGTCATAGACGTTGATGAAGGCGAACCTGTCGGGATGTTGCTGGGCTATGGTCTGCAGCTGGGCGGCGAGGGAGGGATCGCCGGAACCCACTATCACCACCTGCACCTGGTGCTGCAGGAACTTGTCCAGCGCCGGGATGAGCAGGTGCACCCCCTTCTGCTCGGTCAGACGACACACCATGCCATAGATGGGCAAGTTGCCGACGGGCAGCCCCGTCTCCTGCTGCAGGGCCCGTTTGCAGGTGTGTTTGCCGGCCAGGTGGTCGGCGTCATAGGTGGCGGGCAGCAGAGGATCGAAGGCGGGATCCCAATCCTGATAGTCACAACCGTTGAGGATGCCGCGCAAGTCGCTCGCCCGTTGCTGGAACACGCTGGCCATGCCGTGAGCCCCCAGGTGCGTCAGCAGCTCGCTGGCGTAGTTGGGGCTGACCGCATTGATCTTGTCCGCGTAGAGCACGCCGCACTTGAGCAGGTTGATGTGACCGTAGTCGTAGTTGATGCGCTGCTCGTAGTCCTGGATCTCCGGCACGGCCCAGAACTGCTGGCGATCGAACACACCCTGGAAGGCCGCATTGTGGATGCTGATGACCGACCGGGTGTGCTGGAAGAAAGAGTTGTGAGCGTGGCGCGTCTTGAGCAGCAGCGGCAGCAGGCCGGTGTGCCAGTCGTTGCAGTGAACTATGTCAGGGGCGAAGTTCAGCTGCTCGCAGGCGTGCAGGGCAGCCGCCGCCAGGAAGGCGAAACGCTCGCCGTTGTCGGGATAGGCCTGATTGTTCTCGGCATAGAGCTGTGGCCGCTCGAAATAGGGCGGGCAGTCGAGCAGATAGACGCAGATCCCGTCCAGTTCCAGCTGATAGATGCGATAGCTGATGTCGTCCCGCCCCTGGGGGGTGGGCAACCAGCGCGAGGCGAGGAGGGTGGCTTCGTCCCGTCGCTTGAGTGTCTTGTAGAAGGGCAGGATGATGCGAACGTCGTGGCCCTCCCGGGCGAGATGCTGCGGCAGGGCCTTGGCCACATCCGCCAGGCCCCCGGTCTTCACCAGCCCCTCAACCTCCGAGGCTACAAACAGGACTTTCAGTGGGTTAATAGCCAACTCTTGCTCCCTTAGGTACCACGACGATACCGCCTTCGGATACGGTAAATCGCTCTCTGTCATGGTCCAGATTCTCACCGATCACGGTGCCGGGTGCAATTTCAACGTTTTTGTCGATGATGGCGCGTCGAATTGAGCAGCCTTCACCTATTTTCACATCCCCGAGCAGCACGGATTCGCTGATGTGGCTGCAGGGGCCTATGTTGCAGCGGAAACCCAGGATGGAGCGCTGGATCTGGCTGCCCTGAATGAAGCAACCGCCGGAGATCAAGGAGTTGGCAATCTTGACCTTGCAGTCATCGGTGTCGATGAAGGTGGCGGGGGGCAGGGGCGGGTAGTGGGTGTGCAGCGGCCACTTGCGATTGTAGAGGGAAAAGGGGGCGTCGTCGGCCACCAGATCCATATGTGCCTGCCAATACGAATCGAGGGTCCCCACATCGCGCCAGTAGACGTTGGGCTTCTCACCCGGGATGACGTTGGTGCTGTAGTCGTAGACATAGACGGGGGCGCGGGGGAACAGGCTGGGGATGATGTCCTTGCCGAAATCGTGGCTGGAGTTCTCCTCGGCGGCATCGCGCTTGAGCTCGCGGTAGAGCGCCTCGGTCTCGAAGATGTAGTTGCCCATGGAGACCAGTGCCTGGGTGGGATCCCCGGGGATGGGCTTCGGATGCCTGGGTTTCTCTTCGAAGCCTATCATGCGGCCCTCCTGATCCACCTCTATCACCCCGAAGGCGCTCGCCTCCTCGATGGGCATGCGCAGTGCAGCCACGGTCAGGGCGGCGGCCTTCTGCTTGTGGAAGCTCACCATCTGGCTCACATCCATCTTGTAGATGTGGTCGGAGCCGAAGATGCAGACGTGCTCGGGGTCGGAGATCTCGATGAAGCGCAGGTTCTGGTAGATGGCATCGGCGGTGCCGTCATACCAGCGTTTGCCCATCCGCATCTGGGCCGGAATGGGATCGATGAAGCGATCCGTGATGCCGACTATGTTCCAGCCCTTCTTCATGTGCAGGTAGAGAGACTGGGACTTGAACTGGGTAAGCACATAGATGCGCAGGAAGTCGGCGTTGACGAAGTTGTTGAGCACGAAGTCGATCAAGCGGTAGCTGCCGCCAAAGGGGACAGAGGGCTTGCTGCGGGTGGTGGTCAGTGGCTGGAGTCGGGTTCCTTCGCCGCCTGCCAATATCATGGTGAGTATGCCTGCCATCGTATTTCTCTCCCTGAATTCATACTTTGAAAAGGTTTTCATGTTGCCGCGAAAAAACACCCCTAAAGGGGTGGTAAACGTTTTCTTGGTACCTTAGCAGATCCCGTCTGGCACTCTCTACTTGTTTTATTACAACCGTTGCACTTATTTAGGCTTTGCTCAGATACACCTTGAATTTGCCATCGCCGGCGATCACTTCGGTTCGTTTGAAGTGCGTCTCCAGTATAGGTTGGTAACGCAGGAAGGCATTGGCGACTATGGTCAGGGCGCCATCGGCGGTCAGAAACTCGGGGGCCCTTGCCAGGAAGGTTTCGGTGGCGGCATAGAAGGTCTTGAGCCCGGCATGGAAGGGGGGATTCGAGACGATATGTTGGAATCTTTCGGCAATATCTGAATAGACATCAGAGGCATAGACCCGCCCGCTCAGGCCGTTGACCGCCAGGGTGCGGCGACTTGACTCCAGCGCCAGGGCGCTGATGTCCACCATGTTCACCGTCAGTGCCGGGTTGCGTTTGGCCAGGATGGAGCCGATGACGCCGGCACCACAGCCAAAGTCGAGCAGCTTGCCCGTCATGGGGGGCAGGCTCGCCAGCAGCATCTGGCTGCCGAGATCCAGACCGTCGGCGCTGAAGACCCCCGGCAGAGCCATGACGGTCAGCTCGGTATCGCCGGCCTGGCACTCATAGCGGCTGAACCAGGCATCCAGCTCGAAGGGGGCGACCGGCTTGCCGAGCTCGCCATGATAGAGAGAGCAGCGGCGGGCGGAGTCGCGCTTTATCGGCTTCTCGCCATAGGGGGCCAGCAGCTTGTCGGCCCCGTTGATGCCGCCCCGGTTCTCGCCGGCGAGTAACAGATCGGCACCGCTTTCGAGCAGCGGCGCCATCATGGCCAGCAGATATTGCGCCTCGGCCTTGGCCTTGGGCAGCAGCAGCAGCAGGGCATCGAAACGAGGGGCACCGCCGAGCTGGTGATCGAACAGGATGCGCTCACCCAGGGCTGCCTGCTGGCTCAGGAAATAGCAGTAGTCTGTGGTGAAGACCGTCAGGGAGTCGGCCAGCTCGGCCAGCTGACGAGGGTAATCATCTTCCAGGGCGCCACACACCAATAGCCGTTTGCCGACAAAGAGGGCTTGATTACGTTCCAGCATCTGGCTGACGGCACTGACAGGACGGCTCATTGGGACTCTCCACGCTTTTTTGGGCGGCCATTATACATGGCCGCTTTCGCCTTGACATTTATGCTGTGTTCCCGAAATATGCCCAGACACCTTATTTATCCAGAGATGATGCAATGCGGTCATGCGTATCGAAACGAAAGCATAAACACAGCCTGACATTCGGGCCTGCTGGCGTGCGCGCGTAACCTCTCATCTCTGAGACGATTCAAGCCCCGGTAGCGACCCCCGTACCGGGGCTTTTTATTGACCAATCCATCTGTTTAGGAGAAGGAAATCCCATGTTTCAAGGTTCGATAGTTGCCCTGATCACCCCATTTCGACAGGGCCAGCTGGACGAGGCCGCACTGGCTCGCCTGGTGGAGTGGCACATAGAGCAGGGGACCCATGGCATAGTGCCGGTCGGTACCACGGGGGAGAGCCCGACCCTGACCCACGACGAGCATTGCCGGGTGGTGGAGCTGGTGGTCAAGCAGGTGGCGGGACGGATCCCTGTCATCGCCGGCGCGGGGTCCAACAACCCGGTCGAAGCCATCGAATACACCCGTTTCGCCGAGCAGATGGGGGCGGACGCCACCCTGCATGTGGCCGGTTACTACAATCGCCCGAATCAGGAAGGCTTGTTCCACCACTTCAAGGCGGTCCATGACGCCACCACCAAGCCCATCATCGTCTACAACATTCCGCCCCGCGCCATCGTCGATGTGCAGCCGGCGACCCTGGCCCGCCTCGCCGAGTTGCCGCGCATCGCCGGCGTGAAGGATGCCACCGGCGATCTGGCCCGCCCCTGGACCGAGCGCCAGCTCATCAAGAAGCCGTTTGCCTGGCTCTCCGGTGAAGATGCAACCGCCGTCGCCTACAACATTGGCGGTGGTCAGGGCTGCATCTCGGTGACCGCCAACGTGGCCCCCAAGCTGGTGGCCGAGGTCCAGAACCTGACCCTGGCCGGCGAGTGGCAGGCCGCCCGCGAGCTGCAGGACAAGCTGATCCCGCTGCATCAGGCCATGTTCGCCGAGCCGAGCCCGGCGGGCGCCAAATACGCTGTCTCCCTGCTGGGACTGTGCAGCGAGGAGTGCCGTCTGCCGGTGATGCCGCTGTCTGACGCCACCCGCGAGCGGATCCGCGCCGCCATGCAGGCATTGAATCTGTTGTAAAAACTGGGCTCTGGATCTCGCTTTTGACTGCCCGGTCAATTAATGGCCAGGCTTTGCCGATATACTCGCTTGGATACAACCAAGGATGATTTGGCATGCAAGAATGGGATCCGGAGCACTTCACCAGTTTTGAACATCTCTGTGAAGTGACCTTGGCCGCGGTCAGAGAAAAGACCGAGGCCGAGCAGATCTATCTGTGGCTGCGGGCGCCGACGCCCCAGCTCTATCACTACAGGCCCGAGCAGGGCTTGCTCTGTCTGAGCGCCGACCTGCTCAGCTCCCTCGACCTGCCCCTCCTCTTCATAGAGCGCTCCCTCGATCTTGGCCAGTTGCTGGTGGAGCCCATCGCGCCGACCAGCGCCATCTGGGAGAGCGTCGAGCCTGAGGTCCCGCGCCTGCGTGCCTGCTTCCCGCTCAAACGCCACAAGGGGCTGGAGGCCGTGGTCTATCTGGAAACCCGGCGTCGCCTCGATCGTCTGCCAAGGCGTCAGCAGCAGAGCATACAGCTGCTCATGCACTACCTCGCCGCCGAGCTGGAGAGCCGGCGGCTCGCCGGTCAGGTCGATCTGGAGCGGGATCAGCGGATCCATACCCAGGCCGACCTCGTCCGCAGCCAGGCCCTGCAGGACTCCTTCCTCAGCATGCTGCAGGCGCTGCACCAGGTGGGGGTCAAGCTGTCGCGCTGTGACAGCGAGGATCGCCTGCTGCACGATGCCGTGGTGCTGGCGCGCCAGGAGCTGCAGTTCGATCGCATCGCCATCTTCCTGACGGACAGTGAATTCAAGACCATGCACGGGACCTGGGGCACCAACGAGGCGGGCGAGCTCATCGACGAGCGCCATTTCATCAGCGCCATTCCGGATCACCCCACGGTGCAGGAGGCGCTGCGCCGCAAGGACTATGTGCTGGTGCTGGAAGATACTCCGCTCTACTACGAGAAGCAGGAGGTGGGGCGCGGCTGGAATGCCATGGTGTCGCTCTGGGACGGGGGCACCCCCATCGGCTGGATCGCCGCCGACAACCTGCTCTGGCGTCGTCCGCTCAAGGCGTATCAGAGCGAGATCTTCAAGCAGTATGCCGCCGTGCTCTCCCAGTTGCTGATCCGCCAGCGCACCCAGGCGGCGCTCGAGCGTTTCAACCGTGACCTGGAGCTGCGGGTGCAGGAGCGGACCCGGCAGCTGGCCGACACCAACCGGGCGCTGGAGGAGGCCAACCGGCGTCTCTCCCTGCTGTCGCTGGAGGATCCCCTGACCGGGATCGCCAACCGCCGTCAATGGGACATCACCATGGAGCGGGAGTGGGAGCGGGCGCGTCGCCATCAGGGGGTCTTGGCGGTGCTGATGATAGACGTGGACGAGTTCAAGTCCTACAACGACCACTTCGGCCACGGCAAGGGGGATCAGTGCCTGCAACGGGTCGCGGCCCTGCTGCAGGAGACGGAGCGGCGGCGCACCAATCTGGTGGCCCGCTATGGCGGCGAGGAGTTCGTGATCCTGCTGTGCGCCCCGCAACCCGGGGAGGCGGAGCGACTGGCAGAGCAGATCCACCAGGGACTGGAAGCCCTGCAGATCTCCCATCCGGCCTCCCGGGTGGCGACCATGCTTACCGTCAGCATCGGCTTCAGCTATCTCATCCCCTCCTCGGACAAGGGGTGGCAGACCCTGACCGAACAGGCGGATCAGGCGCTCTATCACGCCAAGTCGCAGGGGCGGGCCTGTACCCTGGCCTATCGCTGACCCGGGCCTGCTTCTCTCACCTTCACCGCTGCCTCAGGGCGGCGGCCCTCTTGCCCGGCATAAATGTGGTGGCAAGCGTTTCTCGCCCTCTGACGCATGGCGATGGGGTCGGGGTCTGGCTAGAATGGGGGCCCATTTTTCACAGACAGATCCTGCACCATGACCCTATCCGGATTTCAAGGCCTGGTCTTCGACCTCGACGGCACCCTGGTTGACTCCATGCCTTTGCACCTGGCCGCCTGGGAACATACCGCCCGCGAGTTTGGCTTTCAGTTCGATGCCGACTGGTTTTATGAACTAGGTGGCATGCCCAGCCGCAAGATAGCCTTGCTGGTGGCCGAGGTGCAGCAGATCGCGCTGGACCCGCTGTTGGTGACGCGCTGCAAGACGGAGCACTATGTGACCAACCTGCACAAGGCGACCCCCTTCCCGGCCATGCTGGATCTGGTCAGGCGCTATCACGGCCGGATCCCCATGGGGATAGGCACGGGATCACCTCGTATCAATGCCGAGGCGGTGCTGCGCAATACCGGGCTGGATCGCTACTTCTCCGTGGTGGTGACCGCCGACGATGTGGCGCTGCACAAACCCCACCCGGATACCTTCCTGCTGGTGGCACGGCGACTCGGGGTCGAGCGTGAGGGCTGTCTGGTGTTCGAGGACACGGGCATAGGGGCGCAGGCCGGTGAGGCCGCGGGCATGCAGGTGTGCATGGTCAAGGAAGGGAAGCCGGTCGGATTGACCTACTGAGCAAACGGGCTGGCCGTCGAGGCTGGCTGGGGGAGAAGACCCACTCTCATACGGGACAGGCATGACATGAGAGTGGGGATGTGCGTCGTCACCGATTGACGCAGCGGCAAGCTCAGAGTCAGGAGGAGGCGAGCATCACTGCTCGCTGCTACCGCCCTGATTGTCGTCATAACGGCTCGGACCGCCGTGGGGGCGCGGGGCCATGGAGACCCGTGGCTTGCGGGCGCGCTGGATGCTGACCTGGGGGCGGCCGGAGTGCATGGCGATGGTGGAGATCTTGGCCTTGTAGACCAGTTGCTGATTGCCATGAGCATCGGTCAACAGCACGCTGTACTGGTCGAAGCCACTGATGGTCCCCTCCAGCTTGATGCCGCTCACCAGGAAGATGGCGACCTGACTGCGGTTCTTGCGCAACCAGTTGAGGGCAGAATCTTGCCCGTTCCCAAGGGAGAAAGCCTGCTCGATGGTGGAGTAGCTTGGGGATTCAGTTGTCATAAATTATTGTCCCGCGGAAAAAAAGTGGCGTTTGATTGTGCTAAATGGTCACAGGCTTGTCAAAGTCATTCTCACCCCGTCGCCAAAGCATCGGTGAACGGGGGCTGCGGTGTGGGAGCTTGCGCAAATCTGCAGATAAATATGCCCCTCTTTCCTTGATGCCGGGTCGGACGATGTCACCAGCCCCCTTTCCAGGCCATGGGCTATGCCCATCTATCTCCCGTCCCTTAAGGCTCTGTACATGAACAGGGCTGGTGGTTAGCGGCGGTGGCTGCAATAATTGGCGCCTCTGGCCGTTCGCGGCCTCATGCTGGGGTCCTATCTTGCATCCGGTTTCACACCAACACCCAATTACCTATACCCATGACGCGACCGCGTGCGAAGAGTGTGACCTGCTGGTGCCGGCCACCGAGCTGGCCATGGGGGAGACGAGCAGTTGTCCCCGTTGTGGTCACGTCTTGAGCCGATACTTGCCGCAGCAGGAGCGCAGGCCCATCGCCTACGGCTTTGCGGCGCTCATCATGTTCGTGCTCTCCAACGCCTTCACCTTCATGTCCTTCTCGGCCAAGGGGGTGGGGCAGGAGATGACCTTCCTGCAGTGCATCACCACCCTGGTGGATCAGGGCTATCTGTTTCTGGGGGCCGTGCTGAGCCTGACCCTGATCGGCCTGCCACTGGTCTATATCGGCTCCATCATGCTGGTGCTGTGGCGGCTCGACAAGGATCTGCACAGCAATGCCCTGCGCTCTCTCGGCCGACTGCTGTGCCGGATCAAGCCCTGGCTGATGGTGGATGTCTTCCTCATCGGGGTGCTCATCTCCCTGGTCAAGCTGATGGGCATGGCGGACGTCAAGATGGGGCTGTCGTTCTGGGCCTTCGTGGGCTACACGGTGCTGCTGATCAAGATGATCTCGTCCCTGGACCGGATGTGGCTGTGGCAGCGGCTGTTCGGCCCGACCGAGGCGAGGGAGCTGGATCCCGAGGCCAGCGCCCTGGCGTGCGGGCTGGTGGGTTGCCACATCTGCGGCGCGCTCAATGACGGCGATGCCCACAGCTGTTCCCGTTGCGGCGATCGTCTGCATCACCGCAAGCCGGGCGGCCTGAACCGCACCTGGGCACTGCTCATCACCTCGGTGATCCTCTATATTCCTGCCAACCTCTATCCCATCATGGACACCGTCTTTCTGGGGGACGACAGCCCCTCGACCATCATGGGGGGGGTGGTGTTGCTCTGGGCCATGGGTTCATACCCCATAGCCGCGGTGATCTTCTTCGCCAGCGTGGTGGTGCCTCTGGTGAAGATACTGGCACTACTGTGGCTCTGCTACATGGTGCAGCGTGGCCGGGTCGGCTCTCCCCTTGGCAAGCTCAAGCTCTATCGCATGACCGAATTTGTGGGGCGTTGGTCGATGATCGACGTCTTCGTGGTGGCCATATTGGCTGGCCTCATCCGGCTCGATAATCTGATGACCATCTACCCGGGCCCCGCGGCCATTGCTTTTGCCGGGGTCGTTTTGATCACCATGGTGGCCGCCATGAGTTTCGATTCCCGCCTGATCTGGGATTTACAACAAGGAGAGCGCGAACGTGAGTGAGCGTAAGACGAGGTGGAAACCGGGCTCTGACTTTATGAGCTCGGCCGCCGCTATCTGGATGGTGCCGCTGCTGGCGCTGTTCATCGGAGTCTGGATGCTGTTCCAGCACTGGTATTCACAAGGCCCCAGTTTCACCCTGACGGTCGCTACCGCCGAGGGCATAGTGGCGGGCAAGACGGTGATCCGCTCCCGCGAGGTGGAAGTGGGTCGCATTGAGGCGGTGGAGCTCAGCGATGACTACAGCCATGCGGTGCTCAAGGCCCGTCTGACCAATGCCGCCGCTGGCATGCTCAAGAAGGACAGCCAGTTCTGGGTGGTCAAACCCAGGGTCGGGCGGGAAGGGGTGTCGGGTCTTGGCACCCTGCTCTCCGGGGCCTACATCGAACTCGCTCCGGGCAAGAAGGGCAAGGCGCGCGGTGAATACGCCATGCTGGACAAGCCCCCGCTCGCCTCGGTGGACGCCAAGGGGCTGAGGCTCTCCCTCAGCAGCCGAGATGCGCGTGCCCTGGGGATCGGCTCCCCCATCAGCTATCAGGGCTTCACCATAGGCCAGATAGAGGAGGCCAAGTTCCTGCCCGAGAAGAGCGAGATGCAGTACCAGCTCTTCATCAATGCCCCCTACGACATCCTGGTGAGCAGCAACTCCCGCTTCTGGCTGACCCCGGGTTTCGAGGTCTCCATGAGCAGCGAGGGGATGAAGGTGAAGATGGATTCGCTCGAGAGCCTGCTGGACGGCGGCATCACCATGGGGCTGCCACCGGGCTGGACACCCGGTGAGCCGGTCAAGCAGATGGACAGCTTCACCCTGTTCCAGGACGAGGCGAGCGTGCTGGCCGGTAGCCTGGATCAGTTCATCGACTACGTCTTCCTGTTCGAGGACAACGTGGGTGGCCTGCACCCCGGGGCGGCGGTGCAGTATCGCGGCATCCGGGTCGGCACCGTCATCTCTGCCCCCTACCTCATCGACGACAAGGGGGTGCAGATCTTCAAGAGCCGGCAGATCCCCGTGCTGGCCCGCATCGAGGTACAGCGCCTCTCCCATCGCTACGCCAATGCGGAGCGGGAGCAGTGGCGTGCCCTGTTCAGCAAGCAGTTCAAGGAAGGGTTGCGGGCCAGCCTCAAGACGTCCAGTCTGCTGACCGGCGGCAAGGTGGTGGATCTCAATTTCTATCCGGATGCCCCGGCCTATGAGCCCATCAAGCTGGCAGGCTATCAGGTGTTCCCGACAGTGCAGGCCGGGCTGGATCAGATAGAGCGCAAGGTGAACCTCATCCTCGACAAGTTCGTCGACATGGACATGGCCACCACGCTGACGCAGGTGAATACCACCCTGGCGACTCTGGACAAGACCCTCAAGCACATCAAGGCGGTGAGTGCCAATCTGGAGCAGTTCACCGGTCAGCGTTCGACCCAGCAGTTGCCCGAGTCACTCAACCAGAGTCTCAAACAGCTGCAGGAGACGTTGCAGACCTATGATGCCGGTTCCCAGACCAACCAGGAGCTGCGTCAGTCGGTGCAGTCTCTCAATCAGCTGATGGGGGAGTTGCAACCCCTGGTCCATTCCCTGAACGAGCAGCCCAGTTCGCTGATCTTCGACCGCTCCCGTCCCCAGGATCCTGAGCCCAAGCGAGGAAAATGATGAAAAAACGGATGATGACCCTGGCCTTGCTGGGCCTGCTGGCAGGATGCAGCGCCGCCCCGACGGCACTGCACTACTACTCGCTGGATGCGGAGATCCCGCAGTCGAACGGCATCACGGCGCAGCCCCGGCACCAGTTGGTGCTGCGTCCCGTCGTCCTCTCAGGCCAGCTGGATCGGATGAGTCTGGTCTATCAGCTGGAGGGCAAGGAGCTGCACTTTGCCGAGTACCATCGCTGGGCGGGTTCGCTGGATGCCCAGCTGAACCAGCTCACCCTGAATGGCCTCTCCAGCAGGCTGCCGGGCTGGGTGATACGGCAGGACGGGGCCCGCAAGGGGCCCGTGCTGACCATCTCGGTCGAACGCTTCCAGGGGCGGCACGATGGTCGCGCCCTGCTGAGCGGCCGCTGGCGCTTGCTGACGGAGGAGGGGGTGGTGCTGCGGGACGTGCCCTTCCAGCAGGAGCGGGTCTTGCCGGCCGATGGTTATGGCGTCCTGGTCGACGAACTGGGACTGGGCTGGCAGCAACTGCTCGATCAGATAGCGGCGGATGTGCGTACCCGCGGCTGAACGGGACAATGAAAAACGGGAGGCCTGGGCCTCCCGTTTTGTTATCCATTGCGGGTGGGGTGAGGTTATTGCTGAACCTCGGAGACCCCCTGCACCTTGACCTCAACCCGGCGATCCGGGGCCAGGCAGACGATCAGCTCATTCTTGGTGCCGCTGCTGCAGCTGTCGCCGGTGACCGGTGAGCTCTCGCCACGACCTTCCACGTTGACCTTGCCGGCGGGCAGTCCCTTGCCAACCAGATAGTCGGCGACGGTCTGTGCGCGCTGCTCGGAGAGCTTCTGGTTATAGGACTCCGAGCCGAGGCGGTCGGTGTAGCCGATGACGGTGGCCGAGCCATCCTTGGGTCTGGCTGCTTCGATATCGCTGTAGAGGGTATCCAGCGCCTGACCAGCTTCCGGCTTGAGCGTCGCCTTGTTGAAGTCAAACAGCACATCCGAACTCAGGGTGAACTGCTTGTCGACCATCACGGGCTCGGGGGCCGGCGCCGGGGCGGCGACCGGCATAGCTTCCGCTACCTGACCGAAGCGGTAGACGGCGGCCAGTGAGAGCAGGCCGTTGTCCATGCGCAGGCCGGTGTCGTCACGGCTGCCATAAGGAGAGCTGTACTGGTACTCGAGGCGGGCAGCCCAATCCAGGTTGAAGGCGTATTCGGCACCGAGTGCACCGACGAAGGTGAAGTCGTTGTCACTGTCCAAGTTGTCGCTGCTGGTCCAACCATAACCGCCACCGAGGCGACCATAGAGATCCAGGTTCTCTGCCACCGGGAAGCCGAGCTTCAGGGTCAACTGGGCCAGTTGCGCCTCAACGGAGTCGTTGAAGACGGCGGAATTTCTGGTGCCGTTGTACTTGAGCTTGCCGAGGTAGTCGTAACCGAGCTCGATCCCCAGGTTCTGGTTGATCTGGTAACCGGCGAAGACACCGGCCCCCACCTCATCGTCGTCCTTGTCTTCGGTGGTGATGCTGTTGCTCTCGTCGACGCCATAGAAGTTGGACCAACCCAGTTTGGCACCGCCATACCAGGTGTTGTCTTGTCCGGCTGCCTGAGCGTTGGCCGCAAGCAAGCCTGAAACCAGCAAGGTAATCAGTGTTTTGTTCATATGAAGCCTCTGCAATTTGTCTGTGGGGGAGATCGAACCTTGTGTCGTCTCACCTCATGGGTTGGGCCTGTATCCAGCCACAACATGTTTAAACCTAGCTCGCTTTTTAAAATCCACAAGCAACTGATATAAAACATATTGTGATAACCATCTGCATCATAGAGGAGTCGGCTGATGACTGTAGGGGCATGACCCGATTCTGTGATGAGTGTCATACGAGTTTCATTTGTTCGTTGTGGGAAACAACTGACTCCAATAAAGAGGCCGACGTGAAGTCGGCCTCTTGCATCAGTCTGCTCATCACTGGGGGATGAACTCGTACTCCCGTTCGATGAAGGTGGCGGCGCGCTCGCTCAGGGCGGCGTGCACGGCCGTGGTCGGATGGACCTGATCCCAGAACATCTTGCCTTCACAGTCGAGCTCGCTGGCGCTGCGGCGAGCCATCGGGCTGGCAACGGCCTGAGCCAGCAAGGGGTTGCCGGCGATGGCGAGGCGCTCCTGCGCATTGAAGGGAGCAAGCTGGCTGTCGGTGGCGGCGCTGCGGGAGGAGAACGGCTTCCACACATAGCCCCCGCCGTAGCAGGCGTTCTCGGTATCGCTCAGGCCGAAGTACTGCGGATCCCGCAGCATCTCGGCGAACTGCTTGTCGATCTCGAACAGCTTCACCATGCCGGTAGGGGCCAGCTGGCGTGCCAGGTTCAGCAACAGCTCGTTGTGATAGCGGGAGACATGGCTGGCCGCCTCCACCACCTTCTGGCTGCGGGCCGAGGGGTTCTGGCCCAGATCCGGCAGGTTGAACAGCAGGATCTGCTTTGCCCCATGGAGCACCATGCGGTTGGCCGAGTCGCTGATGACGTCGCGCACCCGCCTGGCGTCCAGCTCGGTATTCCAGCCGTAGGCCAGATAGTCGTTGGCGCCGACCCAGAGGATCACCAGATCGTCCTCCTTGAAGCTGTCCTTCTCCAGGAACTGGGTGATCTCGTAGTCCAGGTTGTTGATGACCTGGTACTTGGGGTTCCAGGAGATCTTGTTGTAGGCCACCGCAGTGGCGCCCCCTTCCGCCTCGTTGACTATTTTCAGCCCCGGGAACGGCTGGGTCAGCCGCTCCAGCCAGACGGGGCCGTTGGAGAAGCGGCCCTGATAGTAGGGCGGGCTGGAGGGGAGATAACCGCGCATCTTGCCGTACATCTTGCCGGTGTCGGAGAGACTGTCGCCGAACATCACTATGCGGGAGAAGGGGGGGCGCGTCTCGGCGGCATGGGCCGTCAGGGCGAAGAGTCCCAATAAACACAGAAGCCATTTGTTCATCTTGCTGTTCTCATGGAGTGGATGCAGGCGCTGCCTGCGGGCTGTTCCTCGAAGGCAAGGGGCTGGGGACCCCTGTTGCCAGGCTGCACGGTATCCACTCGAATACAATCTTGCAGCAAGCCATGGGCATTAAATCGATTGCGGTCACACTGGCCTCCCCTGGATGGGGGAGGCTTCACGTTTGTTTCACGCCGGCCCGGGCAAGATGCCTGCATACCCAATGACAGGAGCGTGAAAATGAACAAAGCAAAGGTAATCGGCCTGGTGGCCCTGATGTCCGTCTCTTCTTTCGCCATGGCGGCCTACACAGGCCCCCAGGAGCAGAACAAGGTCTCGGTCGCGCAGTTGAAAGACGTGGCAGATGATCAGTGGGTGACCCTGGAAGGCAAGCTGGTCAAGCACCTTGGCGGCGAGAACTACAGCTTCCGCGATGACAGCGGCGAAGTGGAAGTGGAAGTGGACGGGGACGTGTGGCGCGGCGTCGAAGTGGGCCCGAACGACCTGATCCGCATCCGCGGCGAGGTTGACCACAGCTGGAACAAGACAGAGGTCGAGGTCGAGCATCTGGAAAAGGTCGGTGCCGCTCCCCAGAGCAAGGGCGGCTTCATCGCCAAGTAAGTTTGCAGACCATGCTGATGGGAAGGGCGCTAGATAAGCGCCCTTCCTGTTTTTGTGGCTGCCGTCAGCCGGCCCGGACGGCGACGGTGCGCTTGAACCCTTTCTCGGCCTGATTGACCTTGTAGAGGTAGCGACGGGCCTCCGCCTTGGGGTGCTGCTCGGTCAGCACTTGATAGACAGCCTCGGGGGAGAGCCGGTTGATCATGTCAGGGGCCGCCTTGCGGTTGCTGGAGAAGGTGTTGAGCACCCCGCCCGCACCACCGTTGTAGGCGGAGATCACCGCATAGCGACGGGATTGGGGATCCTGGATATCCGCCAGATAGACGGTCTGCAGCAGGTGCAGATAGGCAGTTCCCACGTCTATGTTGTAGGCCGGATTGAACAGATCTTCCCGGGTTGGTTGACCGTTCTTGCCCTTGACCCGCACATAGACGTCCCGTCCGGCGGTGGCCGGGATCACCTGCATCAGGCCATAGGCATTGGCATGGCTGACCGCATAGGGGTTGAAGCTGCTCTCTGTCTTGATCACCGCATAGATGAGGCTCTCGGCGACGCCGTACTTGCGGGAGGCCTCGCGGATGATGCTGGCGTACTTGTAGCCGCGCTTGTCCTCATGGTTGGCCACCATGGGGATGTCGACGAAGAAGATGGTGCGGATGCCGAGGGTGCGCTTCTTCATCGCGCTGGCCAGCAGGTAGTCGGCATAGCGCTCCGCGCGCCAGCTGGAACGGATGGCCTGACCCTGGGTGTCCAGCACCTGGCCATAGAGGAAGGGCTCGCCACCCGGCATGATCTCTCTATCCGAGTAGAGATCCACTTCCGCCGGATCGTCCGGGGTCAGCAGCGTCTCTATGATGGCGCGGCGCAGGTGGGCGCGGGGATCGATGCCCGAGACAGTCTCCACCATGATGTGGCCGCTGGAGAAGTCGACGTGGGCCCGGCTCTTGTATTGATCCGTGTATTTGACGTAGTCAAACTTGCCCGCAAACAGTGCCTCGCGTCCCCATATTTCGTTCACGTTATGGGAGAGCGCACTGATCATGTGTTCGAAGCCGCGGATGTCCTTGCCGTTGACCAGATCCTCGTCTTCTGCCCCGGGTTTGGGAGAAGAGGAGCAGGCAGAGAGAAACAGCAGGGCGCACAGCAGCCAAAAAATTCGACCCATAAGATCCTCAAACTGGGCGGTGGGGCCGCCCGTCACTCATTTGCCTTGAACCAGAAGAGGGCCAGCCGTCGAGGGCCGCTCAGCCTGGATCACAGGGACAACTCATTGGCACCGGGGCGGGAGCCGCATGGTCGCAGATGCCGGGCTTTGGCACTCTGCGCCCTGCTCGCCGACCCGGATTACTGGCTGGGAGGGGTGTAACCGTCGATGGCCACTTCACCCGCTTCAAACAGGTAGCTCACCATCTCCTTCTCCAGTAGCTGGCGATGCTCGAGATTCATCATGTTCAGCTTCTTCTCGTTGATCAGCATCACCTGTTTCTTCTGCCATTCGGTCCAGGCTTCCTTGCTGATGTTGTCGAAGATCCGCTTGCCGAGTTCACCGGGATAGAGTTGGAAATCCAGGCCAGGAGCCTCTTTTTTCAGACGCTGGCAAAATACGGTACGGCTCATGTTGACCTCTGTGGTTGTAAGTCCGGGTAGGCGAGCAGGCGGGCCGTGGCGGCCGCCAATCCCACCTCGGCAGGATGGCGTAAGTTATACCAGAGTCGGGAATCCGCTTCCATGAGCAAGGGGGGGGGCGGGGCAGCCATTTCGATCAGCAAGGGCCGAATATCGAGGTGGAAGTGACTGAAAGTGTGGCGAAATCCAGCGAGCTCCCGGTAGTCGGTCTCATCGAGTCCCAGCCCCTGCAGGCGCCCTTCGATCTCGGCCAGGGACGCCACCTGGGGGAAGCAGTAGAGGCCGCCCCAGATCCCCTGGGGGGGGCGCTTCTCCAGCAGCAGCTGGTCGCCGTGGCGAATGATCAGCATGATGCCGTTGCGGGCCGGAATGCTCTTCTTCGGTTTGCTGTTGGGGTAGGCGGTGGGGTTGCCCTGCGACAGCCCCTGGCAATCGGCCTGCACCGGGCAGCGATCGCAGGCAGGCTTGCTGCGGGTGCAGACGGTGGCCCCCATGTCCATCATGGCCTGGTTGTAGTGGGCCACACCGAGCCTTGGGGTGAGGCGGGTCGCCAGCTCCCAGAGATCGTTCTCCACCTGCTTCTGCCCTGGCCAGCCCGGCAGCGCCAGCCAGCGGGTGAGCACCCGCTTGACGTTGCCGTCCAGAATGGCGTGGGGCTGACCGAGGGAGAGGGAGAGCACGGCGCCAGCGGTGGAGCGACCTATCCCGGGCAGGGCCATCACCTCGTCCAGTCGCTCCGGAAACAGGCCGCCGTGCAGATCGCGGATCTGCTGGGCCGCCTTGTGCAGGTTGCGGGCACGGGCGTAGTAGCCAAGCCCGGTCCAGTGGTGCAGCACCTCGTCGATGGGGGCGTCGGCCAGCGCCAGCACATCGGGGAAGCGGGCCATGAACCGCTGATAGTAGGGGATGACGGTGGCGACCTGGGTCTGCTGCAGCATGATCTCGGAGATCCAGACCCGGTAGGGGGTCTTGTCCTCCTGCCAGGGCAGAGTCTTGCGGCCGTGGATCTGGTACCAGTCCAGGATCCGGGTGGCGAAAGTGCTGTTATCTGAATTGCTCACATTATTCTCATACTATTGATTCAAAAAACTAAATTGACCAACGTGTAGCAGTCTTGGCGCTGATACCAGTACAACGCCCGGGTGGTGAAAGTGCTGTTATCTGAATTGCTCACGGGGTTCTCATGTTTTGATTAAAAAGGGGAGCTCTCGGGCTCCCTCTTGAACTGCCGGCCAGGCCCGCAGGCCCGGCTTGCCATTGTGGTTCGTTCAGCCGCGCCAGTCCTGCAGCGCCTTGAGGCTGACATGCTGACCGCCGACCTGCAGGATGATGTAGTCCTGGGCGATGGCGACTAGCTGCACCCCGGGGGCGACCTCACTGCCCTCGTGCAACTCCCGCCCGTTGAGCACCACGGCGCGTTTGGCCGGGTCGGAGGAGAAGTTGTGGGCACCATAGGTCAGGGGAGGCACCTGCTGTTTGAGCGCGGGATCCAGGGCGCTGATCGGCATGGCGCCGGCCTGGGGCTGGGCCTGGGGCGCCGTCTCTTCCACCAGGGGGGTGTTGTTGAGGGCCATCATGATGCGCTCTGCCAGGCTCTGGGTGCCGTTGCCGGCGGTCGCCGTCGCGGGGGCCGCAGCAGCGGGTTTGGGCTGCACCACGGGCTCAGGCAGGGGCGGAGGCAGCGGGCGGGTGATCATGGGTCTGGGCTCGACCCGCACGAAGGGAGGCGTCACCACCTCCTTCACCTCGATCTGCTGTTCTATGGGCTTGAGATGATAGAGGTGCCAGCCATAGTTGGCGGCCGCCCCCATGATCAGGGCAAGGGGGGCCAGCATCCACCAGATCCAGCGGCGGTTCGGTTCCTCTTCCTGGCCCACGGGCAGGCCCATGAGGGGCATGTGGGGAGTGAACTGGGATTGGTCGGCGCGGCGCAGGGCCTTGAGAAGGGTAGACATCAGGAGGCATCCTCCATCAGGGGATCCATGGCGTCGTCCGCCACGGCATCCAGATCGACAGGGGTGCTGGCACGCAGGGATTCATCCTCCAGCCTCGGCATGGGTTCACCGGCCACGGCATTCAGGCGCAGCAGGGTATTGCTGCCGGCGATGCCGTCCGGGGTCAGCCCCTGCTCGCGCTGGAACTGCTGCAGCTTGCTCTTGAGGGTGGCATCGAAGCGGCTCACCTTGCGATCCGGTTGCTGCATGGCGCGGCTCAGCGCATTGTCCAGCCACTGGGCCTGGGCCGCGCTGGCATTGCTGCCTATCAGGGGTACGCCGCCCTTGGGCATGCGCCACAGCAGGGTATAACTGCCCCCCCAGGCATCGGACAGCCACTGCCTGTCCACCTGCCAGCTCTGATTGCCGATGAGCAGGGAGGCCTTGTCCGGCCCCAGGCTGACCAGGGTGGCGTAATAGAGTCCTCCCGTTTCATCGGTCAGGCTGATGAGGGCGGGATATTGCAGGGCCTGCAGCTCGGCCAAGGTGGCTTCCCCCTCCTGGCAACGCAGACCGGCGCGGGGGGCGTCGTCACAGGTCGCTTCCTCCAGCTCGGTCTGGTAGCCCCACACCCTGTAAAGGTTCTGCATGGCCACGTCGGGTGAAATCGCCTGATTGATGGCGCGGGTCAGCTGTTCCAGCTGCTCCGGCGTCTCATCCACCTTGACCGGCACCTCCACCTTGACCAGGGGGCGAGCAGGGAAGACGCCGAAGAACTGCCAGCCCCACCAGCCGGCGGCGACCAGCAGGGCGCCTGCCAGGGTCACGGTGAGGCCGGACTGCCAGCTTCCCTCGTCACGAATGCCGCTCACTTCATAGGCCGCCAGGCTGATGTCGCCGTGGGCTATCTTGTGGCTGCCGCGGGCGAAGGCGGCGATCAGGGCGCGGTCGCAGATGAGGTTGATGAGACGCGGGATGCCGCCGGAGAGGCGGTGCAGGGTCTGGATTGCCCTGGGGGTGAAGATGGGTTGGACACAGCCCGCCACCTGCAACCGGAAACGCACATAGGCGTCCACATCCTGACAGGAGAGTGGCAGCAGGTGGTAGCGGGCCGTGATGCGCTGGGCCAGCTGGCGCAGCAGGGGCTGGCGCAACATCTGTTGCAGCTCCGGCTGGCCGATGAGCACCACCTGCAGCAGCTTCTTCTCGTCGGTCTCCAGGTTGGTGAGCAGGCGCAACTGCTCCAGCACGCCGGGGAGCAGATGCTGGGCTTCATCCACCAGCACCACGCTGCGCTTGCCCGCCGCCAGGTTGGCCAGCAGGTGATCGCGAATGAGATCGAACAGCTGCTTGAGGCTGGCCTCCTCGGCATAGGGCAACTGGAACTCGTCACAGATGGCCGCCAGCAGATCCCGCTCGGTCAGGGAAGGATTGAGGATGTAGGCGATCTCGGTCTCGGCGGGCAGTTGCTGGAGCAGGCAGCGGGAGACAGTGGTCTTGCCCGTGCCCACTTCCCCCGTCAGCAGCACGAAGCCGCCGCCGTCCTGCAACCCGTAGTTGAGGTGGGCGAGGGCCTCCCCGTGGCGTTCGCTCATATAGAGATATTTGGGGTTGGGCGAGATGGAGAACGGGGGCTCCGACAGACCGAAGAACTGTGTGTACATAAGGATCCATTCCATTGTTATGGCGGCAGGTTAAAGCCTCCCCAGAGGGATGTCAAAGACCCGGATACCATAAGAGGGGCATCCCGGTCACCGGCTCAAACGGCAATGAGACGCGGGGTCGAATGATCAGAGGGTAGTCGCTCTTCCCGAGCCGGGATCCGTCGTGTCTGTCGGCCAAAAGCGGTATCATCGAGGCAGGTTTATCGATGGAGAGTGCGCGTGCAGATTTATCTGGTTGGGGGGGCGGTCCGTGATCGCCTGTTGGGCTTGCCCCAGGGGGACAGGGATCACCTGGTGGTCGGTGCCACTGTGGAAGAGATGCTGAGCCTGGGGTTCACTCAGGTCGGCCGCGACTTTCCGGTGTTTCTCCACCCCAGCACCCAGCAGGAGTACGCCCTGGCGCGCACAGAGCGCAAGCAGGGGCAGGGCTATACCGGTTTCGTCTGCCACGCCGCCCCCGAGGTGACGCTGGAGCAAGATCTGCTGCGCCGGGATCTCACCATCAACGCCATCGCCGAAGACGAGAGCGGGCAACTGCACGATCCCTACGGCGGCCTCCAGGATCTGGAGGCGCGGCTGCTGCGCCACGTCTCCCCGGCCTTCGCCGAGGATCCCCTGCGCATCCTGCGGGTGGCCCGCTTCGCCGCCCGTTTCCATGAGCAGGGCTTCGCGGTGGCCCCCGAGACGTTGGCGCTGATGCGGGAGATGATCGACGCCGGCGAACTCGCCCACCTGACCCCGGAGCGGGTCTGGAAGGAGCTGGAGAAGGTGCTGCTGGGACGGACCCCCAGGGTCTTCTTCGAGGTGTTGCGCGACTGCGGTGCCCTCAAGGCGCTCTTCCCCGAGCTGGACGCCCTGTTCGGGGTGCCGGCCCCCGCCAAGTGGCACCCTGAGATAGACACCGGCATTCACACCCTGATGGTGCTGGATCAGGCCTGCCAGCGCTCCCCGGATCTGCCGGTCCGCTTCGCCGCCCTCTGCCACGACTTTGGCAAGGGCCTGACCCCCCCTGCGTTCTGGCCGAGCCACCACGGCCACGGCCAGAAAGGGTTGCCTCTCATCCGGGACTTCTGCGAGCGGTTCAGGGTGCCGAACGACTGCCGCGATCTGGCCCTGCTGGTGAGCGATCTGCACACCCACATCCACATCGCCTTCGATCTCAAGCCGCCGACTCTGCTCAAGGTGTTCGACAAGGCGGATGCCTGGCGCAGGCCGGAGCGCTTCGCCCAGCTGCTGGATGCCTGCCGCGCCGACTTCCACGGTCGTACCGGTTTCGAAGAGAAGGTCTACAGCCAGCCGGACTATGTGGCCCAGGCCCTGGCGGCGGCCCAGGCGGTACCGGTCAAGGAGATAGTGGCGGCGGGTTTCAAGGGGGAGGGGATCCGCGAGCAACTCGCCAAGCGGCGGCTCGATGCCATTAGCCGGGTGCGCGACGAGTGGACCTTTATCGAGGAATAAGCGCTTCTGCAGGGTCGATGAGCGAAGCGTCATCGACCGTTTGAGGCAACGCAGAGACATAAAAAAGCCCGAGTCACCGACCCGGGCTTTTTGCTGTTAGGTGCTTAAGAGAAGCAGGCCTGCAGCACGTAGAAGATGGCGATGGCCAGGATGGCGCCGGCGGGCAGGGTGATGACCCAGGAGACCACGATGTTGCGCAGCACGCCCAGGTTCAGGGCGGCGATGCCACGGGCCAGACCCACCCCCATCACGGCACCGACCAGAGTCTGGGTGGTGGAGATGGGCAGACCCGTGCCCGAGGCGATCACCACGGTGGCGGCGGTCGCCAGCTGGGCGGCGAAGCCACGGCTTGGGGTCAGGTGGGTGATGCCGGTGCCGACGGTGGCCATCACCTTCTCACCCATGGTGGCCAGACCGATGACGATACCTATGCCACCAAGGGGCAGTATCCACCAGGCGATGTGGGAATTGCCGGTGATCTGGCCGGCACTCTCGACTGTGGATACCACGGCGGAGAGCGGGCCTATGGCGTTGGCCACGTCGTTTGAGCCGTGGGCGAAGGCCATGGCACAGGCGGTGATCACCATCAGGATGCCGAACACCTTCTCCACGTTGGCGAAGTGCATCTTGTTGTCATCCTGCGGGTTGTACTGCTGACCGCGAATGTAGAACCAGCCGCCGATGGAGAGGGTCACCGAGATGGCGATGGAGAGCAGGATGCCCTCGCCGTCGCTCAGGTGCAGACCGACGTGGGTCAGACCCTTCTTGATGGTCACCAGGCAGATGACCAGCGCGGTCAGGAACATGTAGAAGGGGACATAGCGCTTGGCGTTGGCCAGCGGGTTGTCGGTGTTGAAGATGAGCTTCTGCACGCTGATGAACATGAAGTAGGCGATGATGCCCGAGATGGCCGGTGTGACCACCCAGGAGCCGACTATGCCGCCAAACTTGCTCCACTGCACCGCTTCCGGGCCGACGCTCACCACGGCGAAGCCGACGATGGCCCCTATGATGGAGTGCGTGGTGGAGACGGGCCAGCCGAAGTAGGAGGCCAGGATCAGCCAGAGGCCGGCGGCCAGCAGGGAGGCTATCATGCCGAGCACCAGCAGATCCGGGGTATCGGTGAAGGCATTGGTATCTATGATGCCGTTGCGGATGGTCGCCGTGACTTCGCCACCGGCCAGATAGGCACCGGCGAACTCGAAGATCATGGCGATGATGATCGCCTGACGTATGGTCAGAGACTTGGTGCCGACCGATGTGCCCATGGCGTTGGCGACGTCGTTCGCACCTATGCCCCAGGCCATCAAAAAGCCGAACAAGGCCGCCACGAGCACCAGGGTGGTGCCGTAATTTGCGATAATGTCCATTAGTAGTGTTTACCCAGTCAGTCGATTACGAACGAGCCAGCATCAGTTCCAGACGGGCGCCAACGCGCTCGGCCTGATCAGCCAGGTCACCTACCCATTCGAGGATCTTGTAGAGGAACATAACGTCGATCGGATTGTACTTGTGCTCAACCGCTTGCAGCTGTTGGCGCAGCCCGATCTGCATGGTGTCAGTATCGTCCTCGATAAGATCCAGCTGGTGGATCATCTCGGCAACCATTTCAACTTCACGTCCTTTAAAGCCGGTTTCGAGCAGCTCATCGAGTTCTCCGATAGCTTTTTCGGCTTGGGCGGTCGCATCGATACAACGTTTGAGATAGGCCATGAAATCGGCTCGCATCTCGGTGGGGAATTCCATCTTGCGGCCAAGCATGCGGCCGGAAATATCCTTGGCACGATTGGCAATCTTGTCCTGCTGAGTCAGCAGTTCCAGCAGATCGGTACGGGCGACCGGCAGAAACAGACCGCGAGGCAGTTTGAGGCGAATTTCGCGTTTGAGAATATCCGCTTCTTTTTCCAGCTGGGCTATCTGTTGCCGGATTTTTTCGGCATCTTCCCAACGGTCTTCGGCAACGGCATCAAAGAAGGGAACCAGCTGCTGGGAGCACTGGTGAACCTTGACGATATGCTTCTGCAGCGGCTTGATGGGGGACTTGGCAAAAAGACCCAAAATAGTATTTACTGGCATGGCCAAACCTGTGTCGGTGAAAAAACACTCGATACGATTTTATGAGGGGCGCAGGATAACCGAACTGTGCCATCAATAAAACCGTGAATTAATCCTTATCTATCGCTGGCATTATATCCTCGCGACCCGGATCATGCCCCCCAAAGTTGCCTGCCTGCCCGGAATGACTATGCAAACTGAGATCGAGATAAAGTTTTTCGTCACCAGCAATATTCAAGAATCTCTCTCCAACTTTCTGAATTCACTTGAAATTATCTCCTATGAGCAGGTTAGCCTCGGCAATGTCTATTTCGATACGCCCAAGCTGGATTTACGCCGGCTCGACATGGGATTGCGGATCCGCCGCAGCGACCAATTTTCCGAACAGACCATCAAATGTCGTGGCCAGGTGGTCGGCGGGCTGCACGCCAGACCCGAATACAATGCCCCGGTGAGCGGGGATCTGCCGACCCTGTCCGCCTTCCCTGATGCCATCTGGCCGGGTCTGACCGTGCGCGACGAGATCCAGTCTGCTCTGGTGGCACAATTCAGCACCGACTTCCTGCGCCGACACTGGCTCATCGCCTTCGAGGGGGCCCAAATAGAGCTGGCCTGGGATAGAGGGGAGATCGTCGGCACCCTGGGGCGCACCGACATCGACGAGCTGGAGCTGGAGCTCAAGTCCGGCGAGGCGAGGGCCCTGTTCGGGCTGGCCGCGCGCCTGGCGGAGCTGGGGGGCGTCAGGTTGGGGGCCCAATCCAAGGCGCAGCGGGGCTATCGGCTGGCGGGGCTCGGCAAGCCCCTGGCGGCGCAGCCCTTGCCGGATGTCGGCGGGCTCGATGGCAAGGCCTGCATCACGCTCGGCCTGCAGCTCTGGCAGCATCACGAGCAACTCTGGCTGGAGTGCGGGGATGAGGAGCGGCCGCTGGCGCTGCAAGGGATGCTGCAGGGTTGCGACCTGGTGGTCGAGGCCGCCGAGAACCTGGCGCCGGTCCCTGCCTGGTTGCCCGCTCTTCGGGGGCAGCAGCGTTTGCTGGCGGAGGCGGGGGAAGAGCGGCTGTCGGCCCTGCTGCACGGCGCCGATCTCGTGGGCCTGCAACTGGCCATTGCGGCCTGGCTGCACCTGGATGCTTGAGGGGCCAGGTTTGCACTGAATGCAAAAAAGGTGAGCCCAGGCTCACCTTTTTGTTTGCTGATGGAAAGCGTCCGTCGGGATCAGTTCACCACGGCCACGTTGATGCTGCCATTGCCCTGGGTCATGCGGACCCGGGCGCCGGGCACGAAGGTGGGGCTGGCCTTTTGCACCACGACGATGGATTCGCCGTTCTCTTTCTTGATCTCGAGCTCGACGCCATCCACCTGGTTGAGCTTGTCACCGGCAGCCTTGCCGGCGGCGGCGCCCGCGATGGCCCCCCCGGCGGCGGCGATGTCGCTGCCGCGACCGCCCCCTATGGTGCTGCCGAGCAGGCCACCGACCACGGCGCCGCCTATGGTGCCGATCAGGGAGTTCTCATCGGCTTGGATCTTGACCGGGCGGGTGGAGATGATGGTGCCGTAGCTGACGGTCTGAACCTGCTTGGCGCGATCCTTGGTGTAGACATCGCCGGAGTAGACGTCGCTGTTGGCGCAGCCGGTGATGGCGGTGGTGGCGGCCAGCAGGGTGACGAGAGCAATACGTTTCAACATGATGGGCCTCCTGGGCGGGCATCGGGTTAATCGGTTTGATGCATTCCACTCTACGCCAACCGGATTGTGCATTAAACCCGCAAAGTGTAACCAATTATGTGGCCTGAACGGCGGTCAGTCCCCGATGCGGGTCAGCTCAGGGCCTTCTCCAGCAGCAGGCGATCCTCCCCGGGGCCGAAATAGCCGGGCTCCTCGGCCAGCAGGACGTAGCCGAGGCGCAAGTAGAGGCGCTGGGCCGGATTGACCGGATCCACGGTCAGCCTGACTCGTGCCACCTGCAGCTCTGCCAGTGCCTGCTCCACCCGCAGCATCATGCGCTCGGCTAGGCCAAAGCCGCGGGCCTCGGGCCGCACCGCGAGAGAGAGCAGCCAGCCCTGCGACCGATCCTGACCCAGGCCTCCCAGGGCATAGCCCAGCAGCCTGCCCTCCAGCTCCGCCACGACCAGCAAGGCGGGCCACAGATCCATGGCCTGACGGAAGAAGAAGGCGGGGTAGACATCCTCCCCGAAGACGTCGGCGTCGATCTGCCAGATGGCGTGCATGTCGGCGTGGGTGGCAAGGCGTAATACGGGGGACGAGTGCATCAGGGCTCCTCTCATCGAGTTTCTGCTGCGGGGCAGCCAAAAAAGGAGGCACAGGGTAGAAGGCCAGAGGAGTCGATGCAAGGGGGTCGGCTGTGGCAGACCACGGATAAAGAAACAGGGCCCGCAGGCCCTGTTTCACCGGACAACCTCGATTGTCTGCGATCAGATGAGGCGGGTCGCCTGCTCCAGCCAGGCGAGATCCTCGCCCTCCAGCAGCGGGCTCAGGCGGCGGTAGACCTCGGCATGGTAGTCGTTGATCCAGCGGAACTCGGCCTGGCTCAGCAGGCTGCGATCGATGAGACGGATATCGAACGGCACATAAGTCAGCCGCTCGAAGCCCAGCATCGCCAGCTCGCCCAGCTGCTCCAGCTCGGTCACCACCACCAGGTTCTCGCAGCGGATGCCGAAGCCGTTTTCCCGGTAGTAACCCGGTTCGTTGGAGAGCACCATGCCCGGCTGCAGGGCCACCAGGCTGCCCTTGGGGGCGATGCGCTGCGGGCCTTCGTGCACGCTCAGGAAGTGGCCGACCCCGTGCCCTGTGCCGTGGTCGTAGTTGTAACCGGCTTGCCACAGGGGCATGCGGGCCAGCACGTCGAGCTGGATGCCGGCGGTGCCGCGGGGGAAGCGGGCCTGATCCAGGGCGATGTGACCCTGCAGCACCCGGGTGAACATGGCCTTGTGCTCGTCGGTGACCTCACCCACCTTGACGGTGCGGGTGATGTCGGTGGTGCCGTCCAGATACTGGGCGCCGGAATCCACCAGGTAGATGCTGTCCTGACCGAAGGGGCGCGGGGTGCCGTTGGTGTGACGGTAGTGGCACATGGCGGCGTTGGGGCCCAGCGCCGAGATGGTGTCAAAGCTCGGCTCGACGTAGTGATCCTGCTCGCGGCGGAAGGCTTCCAGGCGATCGGCCAGGGTGCCCTCATCCATATCCTGATAGTCGCCGGAGGCGATCAGGCGATCCAGCCAGGCGAGGAAGCGGGTGACGGCGACGCCGTCGCGCAGATGGGCGCGCTGCATGCCGGCCAGCTCCACGGCGTTCTTGCACGCCTTGGGCAACATGGTCGGATCCTGCCCTGCCACCAGGATGGCGCCCGCCTCTTCCATGGTGAGCTGGGTCCAGGCGTTGGCGGTGTTGGGGTCGGCCAGCACCTTCTGCTGATCCTCGCCGATGCGCTGCAGCACGTCACCCAGCTTGTCGATGGGGTAGACGGAGACATCCTGCCCCACGTGGCGGGTGAAGGCGATGCAGTCGATCTTGTCGGTGTCGACGAAGAAATCCATGCTGGTGTTGGCGTAGAGCACGGCGAAGCCCAGCACCACCGGCAGCCGCTCCACGTCGCGGCCGCGCAGGTTGAGCAGCCAGTTGATGGGCTCGGCCTGGGTCAGCAGCACCGCATCCAGCCCACGCTTGCGCAGGTCCGCCGCCAGCAGCTCGCGCTTGGCCTGGCTGGACTGGCCCGCCAGCTCCTCGCTGTAGAGGATGACAGGGGTCTTGGTCGGGGCGGGGCGATCGCTCCAGTGCAGATCGATGGGGTTCTCATCGACCCGAACCAGCGCTATGCCGCGCTCGGCCAGTATTGGCTTGGCGCTCTGGTACCAGGCGAGGCTGTGCAGGCGTGGATCGAAGCCGACCCGGGCGCCGGACGGCAGTTGATCTGCCAGCCACTGGACGTGGGGATCTTCGTTCAGGTGAAGAAACTCAAACAGCTCGGCCGGTGCCTGCATGCGGGCCTGCACCGTATAACGACCGTCGACGAACAGGGCCGCCCGCTGCGCCATGATGATGGCGAGGCCGGCGGAGCCGTTGAAACCCGTGATCCAGTCCAGCCGCTCGGCGTAGGCGGGAATGTACTCCCCCAGGTGCTCGTCGTCGTGGGGAACGATGAAGGCGTCCAGTTCCAACGTGGCCAGAGTGGCCCTGACCTGGGCGACGCGGGTTTCAATAATCTCGAAATGATTCATGTCGTTATTGCCAGATTGTGATGATGTGAGTGTTCACTGATTGTGGCCGCTTGCCAGGATCTGTCGGATCGACTGGCCTGCTGCCTCGATATGTTGCTTGAGCAGGACCACGGCCTCGTGCTTGCGGCGGGCGCGGCACAGCTCCAGCAGTCGGGCGTGTTCGCGCTCGGCCTTGTCCACGCCGCCCTGGGCGAACAGCAGCTCGAAGCGTACGTAGCGATCGCAGCTCAGATTGATCTGGGCGATGAGATCCAGTGCCTGGGGACGATTGGCTGCCTGATAGAGGGTGGCGTGAAAACTGTGGTTCAACTCGGCCCAGTGCTCGATCTGGGTGCCGGACTCCAGCGCCAGATCAAACTGGGCCAGGATGGCTTGCGCCTTGGCGAAGGTCTCCTCCGTCATCAGGTCGACGGCGTGGAACAGGGTATCGGCTTCCAGCAGCGCCCGCAAATAAAAGAGCTCCTCTATGGCCGAGGCGTCCAGCATGGTGACCACGGCGCCGCGATGGGCCTCGAACTTCACCAGCCCCTGGGCCTCCAGCTGCATCAGCGCCTCCCGCACCGGAATGCGGCTCACCGCCAGCTCCTTGGCGATGGCGTCTTGGCGCAAGGGGGCGCCTGCCGCAAACTCCCCACGCAAAATCCGGCCGCGGAGGTTCTCCATCACCATCTGGGTACGGGTCTTGTAGGGTAGGGTCATGCTTGAGTCACAGGCAGGTTGCAAAATTGTATATTGTATAAAGTTTGACTGAATCTAACGCGCAACCGCCTGCAAGGCAAGGCTTGGCAGGATCCATATGCCGCGCATCGGCCAAAAAAATACCGGCCAGCTGGGCTGACCGGTATGGGGTTGTCACCTTGGCGGGACGCAGCTTACAGCTGCGGGCCCGCAGCAACCAGGCGTTTGCCTTCGTCGTTGTCGGTGAAGCGCTCGAAGTTCTTGATGAAGCGCTGGGCCAGATCCTGGGCCTTGGCGTCCCACTCGGCCTGGTCGGCATAGGTGTCGCGCGGGTCGAGGATGGCCGGGTTCACGCCCGGCAGCTCGGTCGGCACTTCCAGGTTGAAGACAGGCAGCACCTTGGTCGGCGCCTGCTCGATGGAACCATCCAGGATGGCGTCGATGATGGCGCGGGTGTCCTTGATGGAGATGCGCTTGCCGGTGCCGTTCCAGCCGGTGTTCACTAGGTAGGCTTCCGCCCCTGAGGCTTCCATCCGCTTCACCAGCTCCTGACCGTACTTGGTCGGGTGCAGGCTGAGGAAGGCGGCGCCAAAGCAGGAGGAGAAGGTCGGCGTCGGCTCTGTGATGCCGCGCTCGGTACCGGCCAGTTTGGCGGTGAAGCCAGACAGGAAGTGGTACTTGGTCTGCTCCTTGGTCAGCTTGGCGACCGGAGGCAGCACCCCGAAGGCATCGGCGGTCAGGAAGATCACCTTGTTGGCATGACCCGCCTTGGAGACCGGCTTGACGATGTTCTCGATGTGATAGATGGGGTAGGAGACCCGGGTATTCTCGGTCTTGGAGCCATCGTCGAAGTCGATGGTGCCGTCGGCCGCGACCGTCACGTTCTCCAGCAGCGCGTCGCGACGGATGGCGTTGTAGATATCCGGTTCGGCCTCTTTGGAGAGCTTGATGGTCTTGGCGTAGCAGCCCCCTTCGAAGTTGAACACGCCGTGGTCGTCCCAGCCGTGCTCGTCATCGCCGATCAGCTGGCGCTTGGGATCGGTGGAGAGGGTGGTCTTGCCGGTACCGGAGAGGCCGAAGAAGATGGCCACGTCCCCATCCTTGCCCACGTTGGCGGAGCAGTGCATGGAGGCGATGCCGCGCAGGGGCAGGAAGTAGTTCATCATGGAGAACATGCCCTTCTTCATCTCGCCACCGTACCAGGTGCCACCGATGAGTTGCATCTTCTCTGTCATGTTGAAGGCGACGAAGTTCTCGGAGTTGAGACCCTGCTCCTTCCAGTTCGGGTTGGTGCACTTGGCACCGTTCATCACCACGAAGTCCGGTTTGAAGGTTTTCAGTTCTTCTTCGCTCGGGCGGATGAACATGTTCTTCACGAAGTGCGCCTGCCAGGCCACCTCTGTGATGATGCGTACCGCCAGACGGGTGTCAGGGTTGGCGCCGCAGTAGCCATCCACCACGAACAGGCGCTTGCCGGAGAGCTGTTTGGTCACCAGAGATTTCAGATGTGACCACACTTCCGGGGTGATTGCCTTGTTATCGTTCTTACCCTGGTCAGACCACCACACAGTATCCTGGGTGGTGCCGTCCTTGACGATATATTTATCTTTTGGGGAACGGCCGGTGAAGATGCCGGTGTTGACATTGACGGCACCGAGTTCGGTGACGACGCCACGTTCGAATCCTTCCAGGTCTGGGCGGGTCTCTTCTGCGAAAAGCTGCTCATAGGAGGGGTTGCGAACGATTTCCTGGCTGTTTTTGATACCGTATTGGTCCAGCTTCAGTTGTTGGGCCAGGGTGGGTTCTACCACGATAGTCATTATGTTCTCCTGGGTTCAGAGGTGTGTAGGGTTCTATCTGACGTCCATGCTACCACCTAGGTGGTAGTTTTTAGCGATCGCCATCAAACTTTATAAAATAGGGTATTTTTTTGTTATTTAAGTTAAAGGCGGGTTTTGCCCGCCTTTATTTAGTGTAACTTGTTTGCATCATTACCGGGAGCCCCGCTGAACAGGGTTTCGATGTCTATTCCATCAAATTGGTAGTGAGCGCCGCAGTAATCGCAGTGCATGTCGATCTTGCCGAGCTCCTGCACCATGGCCACCGCCTCCTCCTTCTCTATCTGCAGCAGAGCCCCTTCGCAGCGAGCGCGGGAGCAGGTGCAGCGGAACTCGATCGCCTGGGGATCGAACACCCGTACCTTGTCCTGATGGTAGAGGCGGTAGAGGATCTCTTCGGCCTCCAGACCGAACAGCTCTTCATCCTTGATGGTGCTGGTGAGCTGGATCAGGTGGTCGAAGTCGGCGCCGTGATCCTCGCTCCGGGCGGGCAGCTCCTGCAGCAGTATGCCTGCGGCGCGGGGCTGGCCCTGGTGGTGGCCGGTGCGGATCCAGAGCTTGGTGGCGAGTTGCTCGGACTGGGCGAAGTACTGCTCGAGGCAGGCCGCCAGGGTGTCGGCCTCCAGGGCTATGATGCCCTGATAGCGCTCGCCCTCTTCAGGGGTGATGGTGATGACCAGCTGGCCGTTGCCAATCAGGCTCTGCAGCTTGTCGTCGGTCGGCAGTTCGCCTTCATAGCGAGCCACGCCGCGCAGTTGCTGGTTGTGATCGCCGTTGATCACCGCCAGACGCACCGGGCCATCCCCTTGCAGCTGCACGGTGATGGAGCCTTCGAACTTGAGGGTGGCGGTCAGCAGGCTGGTGGCGACCAGCAGTTCACCCAGCAGTTTCTGTACCTGTACCGGGTAGTTCTGGGCATCGACGATGTGACGATAGGTACTATCCAGCTGGACCAGCTCCCCCCGGACTTCGTACTCTTCGAACAGATAGCGATACAGGAGATCTTGGTTACTCATCATGCTTTCCTAGGGTTTTCTGGGGGAAAAGATAAATACATTGTTAAACAGGTGGTTAGGAACTAATTTCCGCACCTGTCGTCATAAAGGGGCCACAAGGGCGAGTCAGTATTGCTTGACCTTGATCAGCTGGCGTCGCTCCTGCTTGTCGGGGCGGCGCTCCGGACTTGGGGCGAACTGGCTGTTGAAGCGCCGTGCCTCGCTGTTCTGGGCCCGTTTCTTCAGGCTCTCTTCGGTCTCTTCATAGAGCAGCTGAGCCAGGGGGGCGGATTTGCGCTGCTCGCTCAACTCGAGCACCCGCACCTCCCGTTCATCCTGGCCCTGCCAGAAACGGACGAGGGCGCCGACCTCGACGGCCTTGCCCGGTTTGCTGCGCTGGCCGTTATAATGCACCTTGCCGCCGTCGATCTGATCCCGCGCCAGGCTGCGGGTCTTGTAGAAGCGTGCCGCCCACAGCCACTTGTCGAGGCGGACCTGAGTGCTGCTTTGTGCTGGATTCGACATGGATCGGCTCCGGGATGGCTGAAAAGGGAGCCTGATTATACCAGAGGCAGGGCCCGGGATAGAAACAGGGGGAAGCGGGGTGTGACGGAATCTGAATTTTCACAGCTTCATCCCATCCGGTCGGTTGTCTCTGGGTCCATTGCCGTACACAATAGCTAAACGATTTGGATGCCAGAATATATTGATAAACATGACGCTACCGTTCAGGGATGACTTGTTGGGCTCCCTTCTGGCTCGCTGCAAGACAGTGCCACTCTCCCGTTTCAGCCAGCCTCTGTTCTGGCTGCTTCTGCTGTTGCTGGCCCAGCAGTGCGCCGTGCTCACCTGGCGTCTGTTCGATCTCACCCAGTCCCCCCGACCTCTGCCCTGGCAGCCTGCGGTCACTCCGGGTCAGGGCGCCGGACCTGCCCGCCTCGATCTCGCCAACCTCAGCCGGCTCTCCCTGTTTGGCAAGGCGCAGCAGCCGCAGGCCGACAAGGTGGCCCAGGCGGCCCTGATCGATGCCCCCAAGACCCAGCTCAATGCCCAGCTCAACGGGGTGTTGGCCAGTACAGAACCAAGCAAGTCCATCGCCATCATCGCCCACAACGGCCTGCAGAACTCCTATGGCATAGGGGATTACATCGACGGTACCCAGGCCAGGATCCGTCAGGTGTTTGCCGACAGGGTCATCATCGCCCGGGACGGCCGTGACGAGACCCTGATGCTGGATGGGGAAGAGTACGGCAAACCGCTGCCCAAGGTGACGCGGCAGGGGGCCGAGCTCTCCTCCGTTCGCAGCGAGTTGATGAGCAATCCTGGCAAGATCACCGATTATCTCAATATTTCTCCGGTCCGGGTGGATGGTCGCATGGTCGGCTATCGCCTCAATCCGGGCAGCAATCCCGAAGTGTTCAATCAACTCGGACTGGTCGCCAACGATCTGGCGGTCAGCATAAATGGCCTGGATCTGCGTGATAACGCACAGGCCATGCAGGCGATGCAGCAAGTGGCGGGTGCCACGGAAATGACCGTCACCGTCGAGCGGCAAGGACAGCTCTACGATGTCTATGTCGGCTTGTCAGAATAATGAATTGGAGTAACACCAAGAATGATAAATAAAGGGAAGGGCTGGCGTCTGGCCACAGTGGCGGCAGCCTTGATGATGGCTGGCTCTGCCTGGGCCACCGAGTATTCCGCCAGTTTCAAGAATGCCGACATCGAAGAGTTCATCAACACGGTCGGCAAGAACCTGAACAAGACCATCATCATAGAGCCCTCGGTGCGCGGCAAGATCAACGTCCGCAGTTACGATCTGCTCAATGAGGATCAGTACTACCAGTTCTTCCTGAGCGTGCTCGACGTCTACGGTTTCGCCGTGGTGCCCATGAACAACGGCGTGCTCAAGGTGGTGCGCTCCAAGGATGCCAAGACTTCGGCCATCCCCGTGGTGGACGACACTAACCCAGGCGTGGGGGACGAGATGGTGACCCGGGTGGTGCCGGTGCGCAACGTCTCGGTCCGGGAACTCGCCCCCCTGCTGCGCCAGCTCAACGACAACGCCGGCGGCGGCAACGTGGTCCATTACGAGCCCTCCAACGTGCTGCTCATCACAGGCCGCGCCGCCGTGGTGAACCGCCTGGTAGAGGTGGTGCGCCGGGTGGATCGCGCAGGCGATCAGGAGATGGACGTCATCAAGCTCAAATATGCCTCCGCCGGCGAGATGGTGCGGCTGGTGACCAACCTCAACAAGGATGGCAACAACCAGGGGGCCAACGCCTCCCTGCTGCTCTCTCCCAAGGTGGTGGCCGACGAGCGCACCAACTCCGTGGTGATCAGCGGTGAGCCCAAGGCCCGCGCCCGCATCATCCAGATGGTGCGCCAGCTCGACCGAGACCTGCAGAGCCAGGGCAATACTCGGGTCTTCTACCTCAAATATGGCAAGGCCAAGGATCTGGTGGACGTGCTCAAGGGCGTCAGCTCCAGTATCGAGGCGGACAAGAAGGGTGGTGCAGCCACCGGCGGCGGTGCCAGCATAGGTGGCGGCCAGCTTGCCATCTCCGCCGACGAGACCACCAACGCCCTGGTGATCACCGCCCAGCCGGACGTCATGGCCGAGCTGGAGCAGGTCATCGCCAAGCTCGACATCCGCCGCGCCCAGGTGCTGGTGGAGGCGATCATCGTCGAGATCCAGGACGGTGACGGCCTCAACCTCGGGGTGCAGTGGGGCAACGCCAATGGCGGCGGCACCCAGTTCACCAATACCGGTCTGCCCATCGGACCCGCCATCATCGCGGGCAAGGATTACAAGGACAACGGCAACACCGACGGGCTCGAAAACCTGCTCGGTGATTTCAGCGGCATGGCGGCCGGTTTCTACAAGGGGGACTGGGCCATGCTGGTGACGGCGCTCTCCACCAACACCAAGAACGACATCCTCTCGACCCCGAGCATAGTCACCATGGACAACAAGGAAGCCTCCTTCAACGTCGGCCAGGAAGTGCCGGTGCAGAGCGGCTCCCAGAGCTCCACCACCAGCGACCAGGTGTTCAACACCATAGAGCGCAAGACGGTGGGCACCAAGCTGGTGGTAACGCCCCAGATCAACGAAGGGGATTCGGTGCTGCTCAACATCGAGCAGGAGGTCTCCAGCGTAGCCCAGACCCAGGCGACGGGTACCGCCAACCTGGGCCCCACCTTCGACACCCGTACCGTCAAGAACGCCGTCCTGGTGAAGAGCGGCGAGACAGTGGTGCTGGGCGGCCTGATGGACGAGCAGACCAAGGAGCAGGTCTCCAAGGTGCCAATATTGGGGGATATCCCGGTGCTGGGCTACCTGTTCCGCTCCACCTCCAACACCACCGCCAAGCGCAACCTGATGGTCTTCATCCGGCCGACCATATTGCGCGATGCCAACGTCTATTCCGGGGTCTCCAGCAACAAGTACACCCTGTTCCGTGCCGAACAGTTGAACCTGGCGGCCGAGGAGGGGTACGCCACCTCGCCGCCCCGTCAGGTGCTGCCGGCCTATGGTCAGGACGTGATGCTCTCCCCCGAGGTACAGAAGCAGATTGAACTGATGAAGGCCCAGCAGCAGTCGACCACTGTGGTGAGACCCATAGTGCAACAACCGGTGCAACAGCCGTTCGTGCAGAGCAAGCCCTGATGGCCGCCTACCAGCTCGATGGCAGCGAGCTGCCGGCCCCCTTGCCGGAACTGCCGTTTGCCTTCGCCCGCAACTTCGGGGTGATCCTGACCGAGCGTCAGGGGGCCCCCGTGCTGCTCTGTCGCCAGGATGTGGCGCCGCAGACCCTGCTGGAGGTGCGCCGGGTGGCGGGGTGTTCCTTCGTGGTGGAGCCGCTGGGTCATGACGAGTTCGAGACGCTGCTGATGGCCCACTACCAGCGCGACTCCTCCGAGGCGCGCCAGCTGATGGAGGATCTCGGCAACGAGATGGACTTCTTCGCCCTGGCCGAAGAGCTGCCCCAGAGCGAGGATCTGTTGGACGCCGACGACGACGCCCCCATCATCCGCCTCATCAACGCCATGCTGAGCGAGGCGATCAAGGAAGAGGCGTCCGACATCCACATCGAGACCTTCGAGCGGGCCCTGGTGATCCGCTTCCGCATCGATGGGGTGCTGCGGGAGATCCTGCGCCCCCATCGCAAGCTCGCCTCCCTGCTGGTGTCGCGCATCAAGGTCATGTCCCGCATGGACATTGCCGAGAAGCGGGTACCCCAGGATGGCCGCATCTCATTGCGCATCGGCGGCCGCGCCGTCGACGTGCGGGTCTCCACCATGCCGTCAAGCTACGGCGAGCGGGTGGTGCTGCGACTGCTCGACAAGAACAACGTGCGCCTCGAGCTCAAGCAGCTCGGCATGACGCTGGCCAATCGCAACATCATCAGCGATCTCATCCGCAAGCCCCACGGCATCATATTGGTGACGGGCCCGACCGGCTCGGGCAAGTCCACCACCCTGTATGCTGCGCTCTCCGAGATCAACTCCCGGGATCGCAACATTCTCACGGTGGAAGATCCCATCGAATATGACCTGGAAGGGGTCGGCCAGACCCAGGTCAACACCAAGGTGGACATGACCTTCGCCCGGGGCCTGCGCGCCATACTGCGTCAGGATCCGGACGTGGTGATGGTAGGGGAAATCCGTGACCTCGAAACCGCCCAGATCGCGGTGCAGGCGTCGCTGACCGGCCACCTGGTGATGTCGACCCTGCACACCAACACCGCCATCGGCGCCATCACCCGGATGCGGGACATGGGGATAGAGCCCTTCCTGCTCTCCTCGTCCCTGCTGGCGGTGCTGGCCCAGCGGCTGGTGCGAACCCTCTGCCTGGATTGCCGTACCGCGCACCCGATCACCGAGCAGGAGCGCCTCGCCATGGGGCTGGATCTTCCGCCGGATCAGCAGATCTGGCGCCCCGTGGGCTGCGAGCAGTGCAACCACACCGGCTATCGTGGCCGGACTGGCATCCACGAGCTGGTGGTGGTGGACGAGGCGGTGCGCGAGGCGATTCACAGCGCCAGCGGCGAGCTCGCCATCGAGCGGCTGATCCGGGGCCATACCCCCAGCATACGCCGCGACGGCATCGACAAGGTGCTCCAGGGGCAGACCAGCCTCGAAGAGGTGCTGCGCGTGACCCGGGAAGACTAGGATGGCTGCGTTCGAATACAAGGCCCTCGACCCCAGGGGCAGACAGAAGTCCGGGGTGATGGAGGGGGACTCCGCCCGTCAGGTGCGCCAGCTGCTGCGTGAGCAGGGGCTGACCCCCCTCGAGGTGAACGAGACCACCGAGAAGGCGAAGCGGGAGGCCAATCGCTTCGTGCTGTTTCGCCGCGGTGCCTCCACCTCGGAGCTGGCCCTCATCACCCGCCAGCTGGCGACCCTGGTGGGGGCCGGGTTGACCATAGAAGAGGCCCTCAAGGCGGTGGCCGAGCAGTGCGAGAAGGCCCACCTGCGCAGCCTGGTGGCCACGGTGCGCAGCAAGGTCGTAGAAGGTTACTCCCTGGCCGATTCGCTCGGCGCCTTCCCCCATGTGTTCGATCAGCTGTTTCGCTCCATGGTGGCGGCCGGCGAGAAGTCCGGTCACCTGGAGAAGGTGCTCAACCGCCTCGCCGACTACACCGAGCAGCGCCAGCACATGCGCACCAAGCTGCTGCAGGCGATGATCTACCCCATAGTCCTCACCCTGGTGGCCGTGGGCGTCATCTCCATACTGCTCACCGCCGTGGTGCCCAAGGTGGTGGCCCAGTTCGAACACATGGGCCAGCAACTGCCCGCCACCACCCGCTTTCTCATCGGCACCAGCGAGCTGATGCAGCACTATGGCCTCTGGTTCCTGTTGCTGCTGCTGGTGGGTGGGTTTGTCTGGCGCTGGTGGCTCACGGATGCCGGACGGCGCCGCCACTGGCATCAGGTGGTGCTGCGCCTGCCGGTCATCGGCCGGGTCAGCCGGGGCCTCAACACCGCCCGTTTCGCCCGCACCCTGAGCATCCTCAACGCCAGCGCGGTGCCGCTGCTGGAGGGGATGAAGATCTCGGGGGAGGTGCTCTCCAACGACTTTGCCCGCCACCGCATCGGTGAGGCCACCGAGCGGGTGCGCGAGGGGACCAGCCTGCGCAAGGCGCTGGATGAAACCAAGATTTTCCCGCCCATGATGCTGCACATGATCGCCTCCGGCGAGCAGAGCGGCGAGCTCGACAGCATGCTGGAGCGGGCGGCGGACAACCAGGACAGGGAGTTCGAAACCCAGGTGAACATCGCCCTCGGGGTGTTCGAGCCCATGCTGGTGGTCTCCATGGCCGGGGTGGTGCTGTTTATCGTGATGTCGATCCTGCAGCCGATCCTCGAGCTCAACAATATGGTGAATTTATGATGCTGGCGTGCGGGTGACGTCGGTCGATCCTGCGGTCAACTCGCTCGAACTGAACAGCATGGTCAATTTGTGAGTGAGGTTCGGATGTCCGAATACGCGACCCTATTCGAACCTGCAAAGCCAGTCGATCTCGCAGGTTCGATTAGCCGCACGGCGGCGTAATCGGACGAGCGCGGTTCAACAATCAATCTCTGATGGCTCATGCCATCTCAATTCGTTAGGAGCTGTAGTCATGCAAAAGCGTCGTCAATCGGGTTTCACCCTGCTGGAAGTCATGGTGGTCATCGTGATCCTGGGGATCCTGGCCAGCCTGGTGGTGCCCAACCTGATGGGCAACAAGGAGAAGGCGGATCAGCAGAAAGCGGTCTCCGACATAGTGGCGCTGGAAAATGCCCTCGACATGTACAAGCTGGACAACAACCGCTACCCGACCACAGAGCAGGGTCTGGATGCCCTGGTCAACAAGCCGACAGCGTCACCCGAGCCGCGCAGCTACCGGGACGGGGGCTACATCAAGCGCCTGCCGCAGGATCCCTGGGGCAACCAGTACCAGCTGCTGAGCCCGGGCCAGTTCGGCAAGATCGACATCTTCAGCATGGGGCTGGACGGCGAAGCCGGGACAGATGACGACATCGGCAACTGGAACCTGAAGGACTTCCAGTAAGTGATTTGCCGCCCCGTTTGCTCCGCCTTGCTGGAGCAGCCTGAATGAGGGCTGCGCCATCTGCTCGTCGTCAGACTGGCTTTACTCTGCTGGAGGTCTTGCTGGTCGCCATGTTGATGGGGCTGGTGGCCACCGCCGTCGTCCTCAGCATGGGGGGCGCCCGGGGGGACAGGGAGCTGGACAAGCAGGCGCGTCGCCTCATGGCGACCCTGCAACAGGCGCAGGAGTATTCGGTGATGGATGGCCGGCTGCTGGGATTGAGAGTCGAGGAGAACGGCTGGCAGTTTATGTCCCGCAATCCCAAGGATCGCAAGTGGCAGGCACTGACCGGGGACAAGCTGCTGGGGCCGGTGCAACTGCCGGAGGGGATCACCCTGGCCGTCGAGCTGGAGGGTTTCAGCTGGCGCACCGAGTCGGATGAGAAGAGCGAGCAGGGCCGCGACGAGAAGGAGCGCACGCCCCAGATCTTCATCTTTCCGGGGGGGGAGCTCACCCCCTTCGTGCTGACCCTGAGCCAGCAGGACGAGGATCTGAGCTACCTGCGCACCCTGAAGGGGGACGAGTTCGGTCGCCTCTTCCTGCAAGAAGACGAAGAGGAAGAAGAGTGACGGGCAGGAGCGCAGGTGGCGAGCGAGTTCGCCGCGTCACGGGCGGGCCCGCCAGGGCGCGCGGCATGACGCTGCTGGAGGTCATGGTGGCGCTGGCGGTGTTCGCCATCGCCGGCCTTGCCGTGATGAAGACCGCCAGCGAGCATCTCTCCGGCCTCAACTACCTGGAGCAGAAGACCCTGGCGACCTGGGTGGTGGAAAACCGGCTGGTGCAGCAAAAGCTAGAGGGCAAGTGGCCGGGAGACAGCTGGGTGGAAGGGGACGAGGAGATGGCCGGACAGACCTGGTACTGGCGCTATCGTGGCGTCGCCACCAGCGACAACAACTTCAAGGCCCTGGACGTGGAGGTGCGCACCGCGCCCAAGGCAGAGAGCCCGGTGGCCATGATGCGGACCTATATCAGCCGATGATCCAGAGCAACACCCGCCTTTCCCGCCACCGTGGTTTTACTCTGCGTGAGAGGTTGCTGCGGCCATCGCCCATGTCGGTGACCTCAGGCCGACGCGCTGTCCGCCAGGCTGGCTTTACCCTGCTTGAGAGGTTGCTGCGGCCATCGCCCATGTCGGTGACCTCAGGCCGGCGCGCTGTCCGCCAGGCCGGCTTTACCCTGCTTGAGATGCTGGTGGCCATCGCCATCTTCGCCAGCCTCAGCATGGGGGCCTATCAGGTGCTGCAGGGGGTGCTCACCAGCGACGAGGTGGCCAAGCGCAAGGAGGTTCGCCTCTCCGAACTGCAGCTCGCCTTCAACCTGCTGGAGCGGGACATCACCCAGATGGTGCCGCGCAGCGGCCGCATCGATGGCGAGAACAACAAGGTGCTGCTGGCGGCCTCCCGCTTCGGCCAGCAGAGCGATGACTGGGGCATGGCCTTCATCCGTGGCGGCTGGCTCAATCCGGACGGCATGCTGCCGCGTTCCGGCTTGCAGCGGGTAGGCTGGCGACTCAAGGAGCAGACCCTAGAGCGGCTGAGCTACCTCTACCCGGATCCCGCGATCGGCACCGAGCCGCGGATTCAGCCCGTGCTGGCCGGGGTGACGGCCCTGCGGCTCTATTTCTACGACAAGGGCGCGTGGAAGGAGGAGTGGACCCAGCGCGACCTGCTGCCCTATGGGCTGGCGGTGGAGCTGGATCTGGCGGATTACGGCACCATTCGCCGTCAGTTCCTGATTGGAGCCGGTGGCCAGAGGGCTGAAAATGGTAATTGATCGTCGTTTTTCCCTGTCCGTCATGGAAGATGACGGTACCCTTGGCCGTCGCCAGTTCCTGATAGGAGCCGGTGGTCAGAGGGCTGAAAATGGCAATTAAGCGCAGCCGGGGCCCATTCCGTACCACACCCGGCCGGCAAGGGGGCATGGCCCTGCTGGTGGTGCTGCTTATTCTGTCGGTGATGGTGATCATCGCCAGCAACATGAGCGGCCGGTTGCAGCTGGAGCTGCGCCGGACCAGCAACCTCACTGCTGGCAAGCAGGCCTGGTGGTATGCCATGTCGGCGGAGGCACTGGTGATCAAGGTGCTCAACCAGGACTTCAAGGATGACCCCGATGTGGTCAACCTGGGCCAGAACTGGGCACGGCAGGATGCCGTCTTCCCGGTGGACGACGGCACCCTGTCCGGGCGGGTGCGGGATCTGCAATCCTGCTTCAACCTCAACAGCCTGAGCCTGGCCCTGAAAGAGGGGGAGAGCGGCGATGATCTCGATGCGCAGCCCTATCAGTTCAAGGCGTTCCGGGCGCTGCTCGAGGCGCTGGAGGTGGATGAGTACGAGGCGGTGCAGCTCACCGACGCCATCCGCGACTGGACCGACAAGGATACCCAGCTGGTCTCGAGCAACGGGGCCGAGGATGCCTATTACGAGGGGCTCAATCCCCCCTATCTGGTGGCGAACCAGTGGCTGCTGGGAACGGACGAATTGCGGGCCGTGCGTGGGGTGAGCAGCGAGCTCTACGCCCGGCTGGCCCCCTATGTGTGCACCCTGCCAAGCGACAAGCTGGTGGTGAACATCAACACTATCAAGCCGGAGCAGGCGGCCCTGCTGGTGGGGCTCTATCAGGGCAAGATAGGGCTGGACGACGCCAAACGGGTGCTGACCAACCGCCCCAAGAAGGGGTGGAAGGAGAAGAAGGAGATGACGGATGAGCTGTCGGTGCAGCCGGGCAGCATCACGGGGCTGGACGGCGCGCTGGACATCAAGAGCAGCTTCTTCGAGGCCCGTCTGCTGGCCGAGGTGGGTGATGTGCGGGCCCGGCTGGAGACCGTCTTCCAGCGCGGCAAGGACAACAAGCTGGTGATGTTGCGCCGTCTGAACGACGGTGCAGAATAACAGGGAGATGGCCGGCCTCTGGCCTGTCTGTCCCGCCCCTAATCTGGACTGCAGCCGATGGCTGCGGCCCGCCCATCGACGAGGATGCTGGCGGGCATGGCAGGAGAATCATTTGTGAGCGAGAGTCTGGTCATTCGTCTGGGGACCAATGCGCAGCAGCCGGTGCATTGGCTGGTGTGGTCGACGCAGGAGCAGGAGATCATCGCCTCCGGCACCCTGGCCTCGGCCCATGCCCTGGGTGAGCTGCAGGAGCGTGCCGGTGGCCGCCCCGTGGTGACCCTGGTGCCCGGCAGCGATCTCATCTTCCGGCGGGTCAGACTGCCGGGCAAGTACAGCCGTCAGGCCGCGGCGGCCTTGCCCTATCTGCTCGAGGAGCAGATCGCCTCCGACGTGGACGAGCTGCATCTGGTGGTGCTGGCTCATCAGGGGCAGGACGTGGATCTGATGGCGGTGGACAAGGGGAAGATGCAGGCGTGGCTGGCGTGGCTGCAGCAGGCGGGGCTCAAGACCCTGCAACTGCTGCCGGACGTGCTGGCCCTGCCGCCCGCCGCCGAGGGGTGGTCTGCCCTGCAACTCGGCGCCGAGTGGCTGATCCGCCAGGGCCCAGTCCAGGGGATAGTCGCCGACGAGCCGCTGCTGGCCATGCTGCTGGCGGCCCAGCCCGAACCCGTCACCATCCATAGCCATACCCCGGCTCCCGCCATCGCGGCCGCCAACTGGCAGGCGGCGGATCCCGAGCTGCCCATGCTGCTGCTGGCGAAAGGGGCGATCGCTTGCCAGGCGAACCTGTTGCAGGGGCCCTATCGACCCCAGACCGAATACGGCCGCTACTGGCTGCAGTGGCGCAAGGTGGCGGTGCTGGCGGGGATACTGCTGCTGGTGGCCCTGGCCCAGCGCGGGGTACAGCTCTATCAACTGACGGAGCAGGACAAGGCCCTCAAGGCGGAGATCCGGCAGGTCTATACCCGGATCTTCCCGGGGGAGACCCGGATCGTCAACGTCCGCAGCCAGATGAGCCAGCACCTCAAGTCCCTGGGGCAGGCCCCGCAGGGTGGGGTTCTGCTGCTACTGACCGAGCTGGCGCCTGTGTTTGCCGAGGTGCCCGGTCTCAAGCCCGAAGTGATGCGTTTCGACGCGGCCAGGGGCGAGCTCAGGTTGCAGGTCACGGCCCCCGGTTTCACCGAGATAGAGCGTTTTCGCGAGTTGGCGGGCAAGCGCTTCGAGGTGCAGCAGGGTGAGGTGCGAAGCCATGAGGGCAAGGTGGAAGGGGCGCTGGTGCTGAAGGGGAAATCATCATGATGGACAAACTGCAAGGCTGGTGGCGTGGCATCAGCCCCCGCGAACAGCGGCTGGTGGCGGTGGGGGGTTGTGCCCTGCTGATCGGGCTCTGCTACTGGGTCATCTGGCAGCCCGTCGCCAATCGCATCGACGAGCGGCAGCGGCAGGTGGCCAACCAGCAGCAGACGCTCGCCTGGTTGAAAGAGAAGGGGCAGGAGGTGCTGGCGATGCAGGGGGGCCAAGGCCGCCAGATCGACACCAGCGGCACCCTGGACGGGGTGGTGAACCGCACCGCCTTCAACCAGAAGATCAAGATAGCCAGGCTGCAACCCCAGGGGCAGGAGTTGCAGGTGTGGATAGACACTGTCCCGTTCGAGGATCTGCTGCTCTGGCTCGCGACCCTCTCCGATCAGTACGGCGTCCAGGTGCAGATCATCGAGGTGGCCCGGGAGGGGCTGGCTCCCGGCCTGGTCAAGGTCAGGCGCTTGCAGTTGAGCCGCCCCCAATGACACCAAGCGTAATGGGCGCCGCCCGGTTTTTGGCATGGCGCTCAATGTTGGCTCCTGGCTTGGCCCGGGCCGGATCCTTGCAGTCGAGTCCTGTTCTATGAAACAAAAAGTCCTGATCGCCACCCTGTTTCTGGTGGCCTATCTCGGTTTCCTGCTGGTGAGGTTGCCAGCCACTCTGGTGGTGCGCCATCTGCCGCTGCCCCCCAACCTGGTGCAGCTGGAAGGGGTGAGCGGCACCCTCTGGAGCGGCCAGATTGCCCGGCTGCAATATGCCAGCGAGTCCCTGACCCAGCTGCGCTGGGATCTCGACGGCTGGTCCCTGCTGCGCCTGGCGCCCGAGGTGTCGGTGCGTTTCGGCGATCGCGCCGGCCTCAACGGTCAGGGAGTGATCGGCTGGAATGGCGCTGCCTTCGGTCGTGACATCACCCTCAACGCCCCCGCTCCCTGGGTGCTGGCGCGGGTGCCCACGCGCCTGCCCTTCCCCCTGACGACGGCGGGTCAGCTGCAACTGAAGGTCGATCAGTTCGCCCAGGGCAAGCCCTGGTGTGAGGAGCTTTATGGCAACCTCAACTGGTACGGCGCCGAGGCCGACACCCCGGCGGGCAAGCTGCTGCTGGGGGATCCCGAGCTCAAGCTGACCTGTCTCGACTCCCGTCTGGTGGCCGAGCTCAAGCAGGGCTCCGAGGCGGTGCAGGTGCAGGGCAAGCTGGAGTTGCAGGCCAATCGCCAGTATCTGTTCCAGGGCACCCTCAAGCCTGGGCCCGAGCTGCCGGATCAGATGAAGCAGGGGCTGCACTTCCTCGGTCAACCCGACGGTCAGGGCCGCTTCCCGCTGCGCTATCAGGGCCGGATCTAACGCCATCC
>NZ_JASATR010000019.1:0-104659 GCF_038440395.1 Aeromonas sp. OTU364 | reverse complement strand
TTCGATGCTGTGAGTGCCCACACAGATTGCTTGATTCAAATTGTTAAAGAGCAGGGTCTGAAACTATAACCCTCACTGGGTTGCTTTGCAAGCCAGACCAGCAGCGCACTGCGCCGTGCTGATGGAGGCGCATTATAGGGATCTGATTCTTTCTGACAAGCAAAAACTATGTTTTTTTTTGAGAAAGACGTTCAAGTGTTTAATCCGCAACCAGATCGTGCAAAACACCGTCGCCACAGGGCTCATAAGAGGTCACTTTCGGCAGCACCCGGGCCGCTCAGACTAGGCTGCCGGCTCTATATAGAGTGGGTTCATATATGAGGGAGAGATGCGCAAATAGAAAAGGGCCCTGCCGGACCCTTTCAAATGTGTGCTGCTGACCAATCAGATGGAGAAGCTGGAGCCGCAACCACAGGTGGTCGAGGCGTTGGGGTTGGTCACGGTAAAGCGGGAGCCTTCCAGACCTTCGGTGTAGTCCACGCTGCCACCAACCAGATACTGCAGGCTCATGGGATCGATCACCATGGTCACGCCGCTCTTCTCGACCACGGTATCCCCGTCGTTGATCTTTTCGTCAAAGGTGAAACCGTACTGGAAACCGGAGCAGCCCCCCCCAGTGATGTAGACCCGCAACTTGAGCTCGGGATTTTCTTCTTCGGTAATCAAGGTCTTTACCTTGTTCGCCGCCGCATCCGTCATCTGGATTGGCAACGGGGCTTCTGCTACTGCACTCATTACTGACCTCACAACCATTACATCCACAAACATGGAAACCGCGAAATTATCCAATACCCGACCATTTAGTTCAAGTATTCACCACTCTCTTACTGCACCACGGGCAAGGGGGCTGGTTGAGTCACCAGAGGCTTGAGTACCTCGCTCCACTCCGCCAGCAACTCCTGGGCCGGCTGGCGCCCCTCCTTGGCGATGATGATCCTCACCCGATCCGGCACAAAGCCTGTTGGCAGTTGCCAGTTGCCTTCGAGCAGCTGGAAGTAGCGCAGGGCATAGCGCCCCTCCCCGACCTTCATGCCAAGCTCACGCCCGCTGAGGATCCTGGGCTGGTCTGCCAGACTGCCTTCGACCCTGATTTGTACCTGGCCTCGGAACAGCTCCCGCTTCTTGGCGGGCTGGGTCAGGGCCAGACGATAGTGATAGCGACCCGGCACGCTGGTTTCCTGCAGGGTCAGGTTGTCAATGGTCACCCCTACCTGATCACCGGTAGGACGCATGATCCGCTCGAAGAAGGCCAGCTGGCGCTTCTGCTCCTGAACCTGGGCTTCCTGATCCTTGAGGGTCTTCTGCAGCTGTTCGAAGGCCGCCTTCTGGGTCGCCAGCAAGGTATCCTTGACCCCCAGATCCGTCTTGAGCTGGCCTATGGCCTTGCTCTGCCGCTCCAGGGTCTCTTGCTGCACCGTCAGCAGACTGCTCTGGGCCAGCTCTTGCCGATTCCCGATGAAATAGCCGATGCAGGCCCCCACCGCCAGCACCACCAATACCTTCACGATTTGGGACATAAGGCCTCTTCTATTAGCACGCCATACCACGGCCTGTCTCCCTTCACTATACGCGACCTTGCCGGATTGATACGGATAAACAAGGAGTTAACTGGCAGCCACGCTGCCGTCTCCCCGCTTTTGACGCGCAGCAAGCCGTAAAGTTCGCTCCAGGATCTGGGAGTAGATGGGACGCCCTCCCAACCACTGCGCCACCAGGGTGGCTCCTATGGTGGTGATCATCATGGGCAGGATCAGCTGATAGTTGTCCGTCATCTCGGTCACCAGCACTATGCCGGTGATGGGGGCCCGCACTGTGGCGGCAAACAGCGCTCCCATGCCGGCGATGGCGAAGGCGCCGGGCTCTATGCCCAGATCGGGAAAGGCCGCATGGAACAGGTGGCCGAAGACCACCCCGAACAGGGTGCCGAGTGCCAGGGTCGGGGCGAAGACGCCGCCGGGGGCGCCCGAACAAAAACAGACGAGGGTGGCGATCAGTCGCACCGAGAAGATGAGGAAGAGGGTCGCCATCCCATAGTCGCTCCCCACCAGATGAGGGATCAGCTCGGTTCCCCCACCGGTCACCGAGGGGGCAAACAGCGACAGCACGCCGAAGGTACCCGCCACCAGCATGCCGATGGCGACGAAGCGGTGACGCTTGTTCTGGTGCAGGGCCAGATAGCCGTCCTGACAGGCGAGCACCAGCTTGTTGAACACGAAGCCCAGCACGCCGAAACAGCCCCCCATGAAGAGGAAGAGCCAGAGCGCCTTCAGGGCCGGGGCGTCGTAGTGGGGCAGGCTGATGACAGGCGCCTGCCCCTTCATGTTCTGCAGCATCAGGGTCGCCATGACGGCCGAGATCCCCACCGCCTTGATGGCGAGGAAGGAGTAACGGAACTGCGGCCGCATCTCCTCCATCACGAAGAGTATCCCCGCCAGCGGCGCGTTGAAGGCGGCAGCCAGACCGCCCGCCGCCCCCGCCGCCAGCAGGGCATGGCCATGTTCCTTCGGCAGGCGGAAGATGTCCGCCACCATCTTGCCAAGGTTGCCGCCGATCTGTACCGAGGGCCCCTCCCGCCCCAATACCATGCCGGAACTCAGGGTACAGATGCCGCCGAAGAACTTGACCGGCAAGACCCGCCACCAGCGCACCGGACGCAGCTCGTCCATGGCCCCCTCGATCTCGGGAATGCCGGAGCCACCCGCTTCCGGGGCGAAGGTGTGAGTGAGGAAGTAGCCGACAAACCCCAGCAGGGCGCTGAAACCAAAGCCCAGCAGACCGAGTTGCCACCAGGGACGATCCGCCAGCAGCAGGACTCGCTGCTGTGCCAGCCAGTGCACACCGGATTCAAACAACCCGCAGACCAGTCCGGCCAGAACCCCGACCAGGGCGGCCAGCAAGAGCACCAGCAGCGGCATCTTGTCCCGCCGGATCAGACGCTGCAGGGCAGGAGGGCGGCCTTGTGTGGTCGCCTCGCGAGGGGGGATAGCTTGTTGCACCATGGGTATTCACGCTCATCTAACGAGGGTCGGAAAACACCCGGCCTCGGCTCGGCTGCCCAGCACAGGGCCTTTCTGCTATAGTCGGCCCGTTTCATTTATCACGGGTGCAGACCGGGAGTCCGGGTGGCGAGAGCGCAAAGCATACTCCTCCCACCACAGCCTGCCGAGCCGCAATCGACCGCCTGCGCCCGGGTGACGACCAAAATCCCATTAAGGATGATCCATGTCAAAATCAGATCAGCTGTTTGAACAGGCCCGCCAGACCATTCCGGGCGGCGTCAACTCACCGGTCCGCGCCTTCAATGGGGTCGGCGGCACACCCCGCTTCATCGAGAGTGCCGACGGCGCCTACCTCTATGACGTGGACGGCCAGGCCTATGTGGACTACATCGGATCCTGGGGCCCTATGCTGCTGGGTCACAACCACCCGGCCATCAAGGCCGCCGTCATCAAGGCCGTTGAGAAGGGGCTGAGCTACGGCGCCCCCACCGAGATCGAAGTGCTGATGGCCGAGAAGGTGCGCCAGATAGTGCCCTCCATGGAGCAGGTGCGGATGGTCAACTCCGGCACCGAAGCCACCATGAGCGCCATCCGCCTCGCCCGCGGCTACACCGGCCGCGACAAGATCGTCAAGTTCGAGGGCTGCTACCACGGCCACGCCGACTCCCTGCTGGTGAAGGCGGGTTCCGGCGCCCTGACCCTGGGCCAGCCCAACAGCCCGGGCGTACCGGCCGACTTTGCCAAGCACACCCTCACCTGCGTGTTCAACGATCTGGACTCGGTGCGCGAGGCCTTCACCCAGTACGGCAGCGAGATCGCCTGCATCATAGTCGAGCCGGTGGCGGGCAACATGAACTGCATCCCGCCGGTGCCCGGCTTCCTGGAAGGGCTGCGCGCCATCTGTGACGAGTTCGGTGCCCTGCTGATCCTGGACGAAGTGATGACCGGCTTCCGCGTCTCCCTGCGCGGCGCCCAGGGCCACTACAACATAGATCCAGACCTCACCACCCTCGGCAAGATCATCGGGGCCGGCATGCCGGTGGGCGCCTTCGGCGGCAAGAAGAAGGTGATGCAATACATAGCCCCGACCGGCCCCGTCTATCAGGCGGGCACCCTCTCCGGCAACCCGGTGGCCATGGCCGCCGGTCTGACCATGCTGGACCTGCTGCTGGAGCCGGGTCTCTACGAGCAGCTGAGCGCCAAGACGGCGCGGGTGGCGGAAGGGCTGAAAGCGGCCGCCGCCAGGCATGGCATCCCGCTCGCCATCAACTACGTGGGCGGCATGTTCGGCTTCTTCTTCACCGAAGAGAGCGAGATCACCCGCTACGAGCAGGTGACCCGCTGCGACATGGAGCGCTTCAAGCGCTTCTACCATCTCATGCTTGAGGAGGGGGTCTATCTGGCGCCGAGCGCCTACGAGGCGGGCTTCCTGTCCCTGGCCCACGGGGACAAGGAGATCGAACACACCCTGGCCGCCGCCGAGCGCAGCTTCGCCAAACTGGCGGGTTGATCCCTGCCAGCATGAACCAAGGGCCCGCGAAGGGCCCTTTTTTGTTACCTCTGTCGTCTCGCCTTGCCAGAGCCCCCTTCTGGTGCAGCCCCCTCTCTCTTCTCGCCGGCGTTTGCCACTTGCTGGTGCATCCGCGGCCACACTGGCGGTCATAAAGCGGGCCCACTATTTGCACTGCCTGACTCAGGAGCCCACTTGACCGAGGTCCATATGGCAGAGATGAGCCCCATCGACGTGCTGCGGCGCTATCAGGAGTACGAAACCGAGTTGACCCCCCTGTTACTGGGGCTGCTCACCCTCCCCCAGGAGGCCCTCAAGGGCTATCCCTTCGTGCTGAGCGTGCAGAGCCTGGGTCAGAGCCAGGCAAGCGCGAGGCTCCTGCCCCCCATTCCGGCCCCGCAGGGGCAGTTGCGACTGAGGGTGCAGGGTCATGGCCGCGAGCTTGAGATCAATCTGCACCAGCTGATCGCCTGGCTGATGGGGGACAGGGAGCGGCGCCGCGCCATCCCCTGGTTCAGGGCCGTCTACGTGATCCTGAGCCTGGCGCTGTTTCTCATCGTGGGAACCCTGATCTGGCATGGCCTCGAGCAGCTCTATCTGCTGCTGTGCGGCACCCAGCAGAACCGGCTCGGCGCCTTCAGCGCCATCATCTTCCTGACCCTGGCGCTGGCGGTGTTCGATCTCGGCAAGACCATACTGGAGGAGGAGGTGCTGCTGCATAAGGACATCTTCCGCCACAGCGCCATTCGCCGCACCATCACCCGCTTCATCGCCGCCATCCTGATTGCGGTCTCCATCGAGGGGCTATTGCTGCTGTTCAAGGGGTCCCTCGGCCAGAACGAACTGCTCTGGCCTGCGGTGGGGGTAATGGGCTGCGCCGTGGGATTGCTGCTGGCGCTGGGGCTCTATGTCTTCCTCGGGGCCAAGGCCGAGGCCGCCCTGGTCGCCTCCAGTCAGCGGCCCCTGACCAGTGGCGGCGAGTCAGGGGCAGGCCTTCTGCCTCGGCGACGCAGTGGCTTCAGACGGGCGAGATAACTCCTCGCCCTGACAGGCATCCTGTGGATTGGAGACGGCTAGCGGGGAGCCTCACTCAGCTGCGCTTGTGCTTCAACCTGGATGTCGGGCTGACGGCGCGCCGCCTGCCAGGAGGCGTACATGGTCCAGGAGGTGTAGATGACAATCAAAGCCGCCAACCATATCAGCATCTCCATGTCCATGGACTGCACCAGCAACTCCGGAACCAGTACCACAGCCCAGTCTATGTAGCTACGAGCTGGCGGCACCGGCCAGCCGGGACTCGGGCTGACGGCGCGCAGCCTGCCAGGAGGCGTACATGGTCCAGGAGGTGTAGATGACGATGAAGGCCACCAGCCATTTGAGCATCTCCATGTCCATGGACTGTACCAGCATGGCCGCCAGTACCACGCCGATGGGGCCGAAGAGGGCCACCGCCAGCACGGCCCTGGCATCGAAGGCCCCCTTGCGGATGAAGGTGCCCGCCGAGAAGACGCTGAGCACGGCGGTGGACCCCATCATGATGGGGAAGGCCGCCAGCGGGTTCATCCCCAGCAGATAGACCAGCGTCATGCAGGGGGCGAACAACCCTATACCCACATTCATCAGCACCCCGAACAGGAAGTTGCCGAGCAGGGCTATGCCCAGCTTGTAGCCACTGAGCCCCATGGCCTCGCCCCCGAGCGGGAACAGACCCAGCAGGCCGGCGAAGATGAGTCCGGCCACCACCAGCAGGGAGACCGCCATCACCAGCCTGATGGTCTGGCGGTCGAACGAGGCCACATGACGGGCCCCCCAGGCGGCGCCCGCGGCGGCGGCGGCCATCATGCTGATGAGGGTGAGCGGATCCACCTTGACCACGCCGATGAAGATGAGGGACTGGGTCACGGTCGGCAGCACGCACTGACCGTTGAGGGTGCCCGGCAGCAGGCGATCGTCGATCAGCTTGAACTGCTTGTAGCAGGCGGTCTTGACCGCGAAGCTGCCGACCCCAAGGGTGTCGAGAAAGTTGGCGACGAAGCCGATGGCCGCCACCGGCCAGAAGGGGGTGGACTCCAGCTCGCCCCGGCGCCGCTTGTGCCACCAGGCGTGGATCAGCATGAAGATAAAGACCAGGGCGCAACCGATAAACAACAGGCGTAGAAAAGTGACAAGCATAGGGGGACCTCCAGCAACGGGCGGCGATTCTAAGGCAGCCCACAGAAAAGATCCTGGTCTGGATCACGCTTTCATCGAGTGCAAACGTTTTGCCCCGTCAGTTTCTGATGGTAAAGCTCGAATGACTCTGCCAATACTTGTCGTTGAGGGCACAAGCCCGCACTCATCGGGCGTAGTCCTGGTCATTTCGCGACGACCACAGCACCGATGGGCATAAGCAAAAGAAGGCGGTCACCCGCCTTCTTTTTATTGCCCTCCGTTACTCAAGCAACAAGGCGTTCCGGCGATCCAGCGGGGCAGCCTGGGAGCCAGGCGGTCGATCAGCCGATCCGACAATGGGGTCAACAGCAAGGGCGGCAGGCAGATGAGGGCGAGGCAGAGGGCGCCGACATAGACGTCCGTCAGCCAGTGGGCACCGGCGAGGATGCGGGGAGCCGAGAACAGGGGCACCATCAGCACGGCGATCACCGCGGCCCGGCGCGGCAGGTAACGCAGGGCAAAACCGGCGAAGATCATCAAAAACAGCGCATGATCACCGGGGAAGCTGTCGCCCGCAGAGTCCTTGGTCGGGATGGTGCTGAGCTCGGTCAGCCGCAGTGCCCCGTCCACCATCAGGGTGGGGCTAGGGCGGCTGACCGGCAGCAGGTGACCGAGCTGATTGATCGCCAGGGCCCCCAGCAACATGACGATCCCCATGGCCACCAGACGACGGCGCCCCTCGCCCCGGGCCCGGAAGAAGCAGGTGGCCAGGATCAGCCCCATGCAGCCCAGGGCGGCCAGATCGAACAGGCGATTGTTGGTGATGGCCACCAGATCGGCCCAGCGGGCGGATTCACCCAGCCAGCCATTGACCAGCTGGAAGGTAGCGAGATCCCAGTGATCCCAGGGGCCATGACCCGGCAGGGTGGCCCAACTGAGGGCAATCAGGCCCCCGATCAGATAGAAAGGTATGAACTTGCTCATGCCGAGCCTTCCTTCAAAAAGCGGTGATTCTAGGCCAGCCTCCCGGTGACTTGAATCACAAAAATGTAAGAATTCATGTAACAAACAATGCTCTATTGAATCTTGTTTATACCCGCCCAGCTACCCCCGGATGCGGGAGCGGCCAGCACCACCTTGGCGCGCCAGGGGCTTGCGGCTAGTATGAGGCTCTTTTTACTCAGGATGATGGCTATGCGCAGCTACCTTCGCATGATGTTGTTTGCCCTCGGTTTGCTGGCGGGCGTGCAGATACCGGGGATCGTCGATCTCTACTACCAGCGGCTGGATGCGCGCCTGCAGCAGGCCGGCCTCAGTCTGGCCCCCTTCCAGCGCACCGCGGATCAGCACTTTGGCGGCGATCTCGATGCCCTGGTCGCCCATTACGGCGCCAGCCAGGATCCCGTCTTCACCCAGGATGCCACCAGCCTGCAGCAACTGGTGAGCCAGCAGCGCCACCTGCAGCAGGAGCGCGCCTTCCAGGATAGGCCCTGGTACCTGCAAGCCTCCCACCTGCTGTTGCAGGCGGACTCCCAGCTCTGGCAGGACACCCTGCGCAACTACGGCTATGTGGTGCCCCTCAAGCAGTCCGCCATCTTCTGCGGCGTGGCGGCGGGACTGCTCGCGTCCCTGCTGGGGGATCTGCTGCTCGGCCTGCTCCTGCTGCCCTTTCGCCAGCGCCAGCCCGTCCCCCGTCACGCCCTGCGCTGACCCCTAGCCGTCTCAAGCAACAGGGGCCAGTGGCCCCTGTTGTCGTTCTCCTGCCGAAAGGGGCTACTCGAAGGGTTCGAGGTAGGCCTCGATGGCCTTCTTCAGCCAGGCCAGCACCTTGCCGTGATGGGCATTCTCCGACAGATAGACCCCGTAATCGCGCCACTGCAGGCTGAACTTGTGCTTCAGGGTCAGCAGCTCCCCCTGGCGCAGCTGGCTCTGGATCAGCGGTGAGGGCAGCACCGCCCAGCCGAGACCGTCCAGCACGGCATCCCGCATCAGCTCGAAGCTCGACAACCCTATGTGCTGGCCGCCGATGGGGAGCAGGCTCCTGACCGAGAACTCGTCCACATAGGAGAGGGTGACCTGGGTCTGATCGGTGAGATCCTGCTGCAGCACCCGTTTCAACCCCGCCAGCGGGTGGCTGGGCGCCACCACCATCAGGGTGCGGATGGGGTTGAGCACGTCTATGTTGAGGCCGCTACGCTCCTGATCCTCGGTGATGAGGCCGAAGGCGGCATCGACGAACCCCTCTTCCACCAGGGCTGGCAGCTCGGGGGGCGAGGCCAGCACCAGGGAGATGCTGGTGCCGGGAAACTGGTGGCGCAGCGCCCCCAGCATCTCGCGCCAGACCGGTTCCGGGATGGCGTCGTCCCGCGCGACCCGCAGCGCCACCTCAGCCCCCGAGGCGTGGTGCTCGCACTTGAGCTTGAGGCTGTTGGCCGCCTGCAGCAGCCGCCGGCAGTCGTCCAGCACCTGCTCCCCTATCTCGGTGAGTCGGCTCTGGTTGGCCCCTCGTTCAAAAAGGTCGACGCCAAGCTCCACTTCCAGGGAGGCGATCGCCGTGCTGACGGCGCTCCGGCTCTTGCCAAGGCGTCTGGCGGCATTGGCAATCGAACCACTGTCTGCTGATTCTACAAAGAGTTGTATCTGATAAAGCTTCATGGTCGCGCTCTGGTGGCAGCTTGTTCCATCTTCACCTTACGCCGCCCCCCTTCCCCAAGGCAAACCCGTAGCGCCGAAATTATCGACGCTCAGCGATGCCCAGGTCTGCCCCAGCTGCGGCTATCCTCTCCCTCGTCGCAGCAACAGAAGGAAACCCCATGTCATTCAGTCCCCTGCTTTTGGCCCGCCTCTTCCTGACGGGGGCCATCCTGACCGAGGTGGCAGGCACCTCCACCATGGCCATGATCCCGGAGAGTGAGACCGGCTGGCTCCACCATCTGCCGATGTGGCTGCTCATCGCCCTCTCCTACCTGCTGCTGGCCAAGGCCGCCAAAACAATCTCCATTGGTATTGCGTTCGCGTTGTGGGAGGGGCTGGGAATCGCCCTGATCACCGCCGTCTCCGTGCTGTTCCTGGGCTACGAGCTGAGTGTGCAGGAGTGGATCGGGCTGGCGCTGGCAATAGTGGGCATTGTTATGGTGACCCTGGGGGAAACCCATGCCGAGCCGCTTGATGCAACTACGGCCAAGGAGCTTCCATGCACCCGTTGATCATCGTACTGGGCGCCGCCCTGCTGGATGTGGGGGCCAACATGGCCATCAACCGCTCCCTCGGTTTTCGCCACAAGGGCTGGGGCCTGCTCGGCATACTGCTGGTGCTCAGCGCCTTTACCCTGCTCAGTGAGGCGGTGAGCACCGGCAGGATAGATCTCGCCGTGGCCTATGCCACCTGGGGCGCCATCGGCATCCTGGGCACCGCCCTCGGCGGCCTGCTGCTGTTTGGCGAGCGCCTCAAGCCCATCGGCTGGGTCGGCATCCTGGTGATGGCCGTCGCCGTGGCCCTGCTGACCACGGCCTGACCCCATGAAAAAAGCCGCCCGGTGTTCGCCGGGCAGCTTTCTTGCGCACTCATGCTGATGCAAAGCCCGCTCATGCCGGCTCCGCATCGACCTCGTAGAGCTCCAGCGGCAGGCCGTCCGGATCTGCGAAGAAGGTGAAGCGACTGCCGGTCAGCTCGTCCACCCGTACCGGCTCCACGGCCACCCCGTGGCGCTCCAGATGGGCGATGACGGGATCGAGCGCCTGCACCCGAAACGCCAGGTGCCGCAGGCCGCACGCCTCCGGCCTGGAGGGGCGCGCAGGAGGGGCGGGAAAGCTGAACAGCTCAAGCTGGCTGCCATCCGGCAGCGCCAGATCCAGCTTCCAGGAGTGGCGGGCCTCCCGCAGGGTCTCCGCCAGTATGGGCAGCCCCAGCACCTGGTGGTAGAAGTGGCGCGAGCGATCATAGTCGCTGGCGATGATGGCCACATGGTGAATGCCGCCGAGCAGGGGAAGTGTCATGACAATCCTTGTAAAACGGGCAGCCAGGGCTGCCCGTTTTCGTTAGTTGAAGAAGCCGCCGAACCAGTCATCCAGCGCGTTGACCGGGTTGGAGACAGGGCTGGCGCAGCTTGCCGGAGCCCCGAGCCCCGCCAGCTTGGCCGGCACCTGCAGGCTGCCGGGACAGTCGCTGGCGACCCGGGCGCCGCTCGCGCGGGAGAAGCTGGCCCAGCTCACCCCTTCCGGCATCTTCAGCCCCAGGCTGTTGACGCCGCGCTGGCTCATGTAGCCGCTGAACAGCTGCAAGGCACCGCTGGCCCCGGTCAGCCCGGCGGGCTGGTTGTCATCCCGGCCGACCCAGACGCTCACCAGTTCGTTGTTGTCCATACCGGCAAACCAGGAGTCCCGCAGCTCGTTGGTGGTCCCTGTCTTGGCGGCCATGGTGGCACCGGGGAACTTGGCGCCGAGCGCCCGGGCCGTGCCCTGGCTCACCGTCTTGGTCATGGCGAACAGGGTCAGCCAGCTGGCCTGGGGATCCGTCACCCGCTTGGCGGTCTCGTCATGCTGATAGAGCTGGCTGCCATCGCCGTTCACCACGGCGCGAATGGCCGACAGCGGCTGGGTCAACCCCTGGTTGGCGATGGGCAGATACATCTGGTTCACCTCCATGGGGGAGAGCGCCACCGCCCCCAGCACCAGGGACGGATAAGGCTGGATCTCCTGCTGGACCCCCAGCTTGTGCAGGGTGTCCACCACCTTGTCGAGCCCCACCTGCATCCCCAGGTTGACGGTCGGCACGTTGAGGGAGCTGGCGAGCGCCTCCATCAGCGGCACGCTCTGGCGGAACTTGCGATCGTAGTTCTGCGGCGTCCAGATCTGGCCATCCTGACCGCGGATGCGGATCGGCTGATCTTTCAGCGGCGTGCCCAGGGTCAGGCCGTTGGAGAGACCGGTGAGATAGACAGCCGGTTTCACCAGGGAGCCTATCTGGCGACGGGCATCCAGGGCACGGTTGAAGCCGGCGTAACGGGGATCCCGTCCCCCCACCATGGCGACCACCTCGCCCTTGTGCCAGTCGGAGACCACCATGGCCGCCTCCAGCTTCTTCTTGCCGCGCTGCTTCTCTATGGTGGCAAGGCCGGTCTGCACCGCCTGCTCGGCGGCGTGCTGGGCGATGGGATCCAGGCTGGTGAAGATCTTGAGGCCGGACTGCTTGAGCAGATCCGGGCCGAAGCGGTTCTGGATCTCCCGCTTGAGCAGCCCCATGAAGGCCGGGGTGCGGCCATAGCTCATCTGGCCCCGGGTGATGATGCCAAGGGGCTGCTTGCTGGCCAGCTCATACTCGGCCTGGGTCAGGCTGCCGTGATCCATCAGCAACTTGAGCACCAGATCCCGACGCGCCTTGGCCCGCTCGGGGAAGCGCCAGGGATCGTAATAGGAGGGTCCCTTCACCATGCCCACCAGCAGGGCCACCTGATCGATGTCCAGCTCGTTGACCGGGATGCCGAAGTAGAAGTAGGAGGCGAGCCCGAAGCCATAGACCCCTTGCGAGAAGTTCTGCCCCAGATAGACCTCGTTGAGGTAGGCCTCCAGGATCTCGTCCTTGCTGTAGCGGTAGTCGATAAGCACCGCCATATAGGCTTCCTGTAGTTTGCGCCACAGGCTGCGCTCCCGGGTCAGGAAGAAGTTCTTGGCGAGCTGCTGGGTGAGGGTACTGCCCCCCTGCACGGTACGACCCGCCAGCAGGTTGGCCGCCATGGCGCGCATGATGGCCACCGGGGAGACGCCGCCGTGCTGGTAGAAGTCCCGATCCTCGGTGGTCAGCAGGGTGACCAGCAGGCTGTCCGGCACCTCGGAGAGGCGTACCAGCAGGCGATCCTCCCGATCCTCTGTGTTGAGGCGATCCAGCAACACCGGGTCCATCTGGGCATAACCTAGCTGACGCTGGTTCTCCAGGGACTGGATCCCCTCCAGCCGCGCCCCGTTGAAGGTGAGGCGCAGGCCACGGGCGCCGTCGGCGCCGTCATGGAACTCGAACGGACGGCGGACCAGCTCGATGCGGTTCCCGCTCACGGCATACTCCCCCGGGGTGTGGGGCTGGCGCACCTGCTTGTAGCTCAGCATGTTGAGCTCCCGCAGCATCTGGGTCTGGGAGAGGCGCTGGCTGGGGTAGAGCTCCAGCGGGCGACTGTAGACCATCACGGGCAACTGCCACTTCTCCCCGTCAAAACGCTCGCGCACCTTGGTATCCAGATAGATGCCGAACACCACCATGAAGGCCGCCACCACCAGGGAGAGCTTGAAGCCCAGCCAGAACAGGGTGCGCCAGATGGTGCGCTTGGGCGCCGCCTTCTTGGGGGTACGCTTGCGTTGTTGCGTTGCCATAATTCCTCTTTGCTTTCCTTTCTACTTGTGATGTCGCATGCGCGAACGTCCGATCGGGCTTAACCAATCGAACCTGGATCCTGGGTTTCGCTTCGCCAGACAAAGGGATGCCCCCTCATCCCCAACCCTTCTCCCCTGTCGTTGAAAAAGGGAGAGGAGCAGGGAGCAAACACCAGGCTCGCTCGGTTTCCTCTCCCCCAGGGAGAGGGCGAGGGCCGTCTGCTGGCGTTGGGCTTCCCCATGCCAGCCCCCACCTACAACCCCATCTTCTTCTTGGTGACCCGGGTCGGCATGGCCTCCAGGGGATTGTCCGGCCAGTAGTGACGGGGGTAACGCCCCTTCATCTCTTTCTTCACCTGCTCGTAGGAGCCCGCCCAGAAGGCGGCGAGATCGGCGGTGATCTGCAGCGGCCGCTGGGCCGGGGAGAGCAGCTCCACCACCAGGGGCACCCGGCCATCGGCCACGCAGGGGGTGGTGCCCTGCCCGAACATCTCCTGGATGTGCACCGGGATCACCGGAGCCTGCCCCGGCTGATAGCGGATCCGCACCCGGCTGCCGGTCGGCGCGCTGAAGTGGCTCGGCAGCGCCTCGTCCAGCCGCTTTGGCAAGGGCCAGGGCAGGGACTGGCGCAGCAGATCCGGGAGGTTGAGCCTCTTGAGCTGCTCCAGCCGGGTCATGCCGCTCAGGGCTGGCAAGAGCCACTCCTCCAGCCGGGCCAGCAGACTCTCGTCGTCCACGGCGGGCCAGCCCTCGTCCGGCAGCCAGTCGCGGGCGCAGCGCAATCGGGCCAGCAAGCCTTCACTGCCCTCGTCCCAGGGCAGCACGTGCAGCCCCTTGCGACGAATGCCCTGCAACAGGCAGCGCCCCTTCTGCTCGTCCGACAGCTCGGTCAGCGGCCGCTGGCCGAGCACCAGTTCGCCGATCACCTGCTGGCGCTCGGCCCGCACCCGCTCCTCGCGCTCGTCCCAGTCGAACCACTGGCGCTCGCTGACCAGCTCCGGCAGCTGGCGCACCAGCTCGTCCAGCGCCACCGGCTCGGCGATGAAGATGCGGCTGCCGCGATCGTTCTGCCCCATCTCGATGGCGATCAGGGCCCCTTGTCCCTGACATGGGTGACCTTCTACCAGATCGCAGCTGATCCCACCACTGAGTTGATAGCGGCTACCGCCGCGTAGCTTGCCTATCCTGTCCGGCCAGGCGAGGGCGCACAGCAGCCCCAGCCACTGCCCCTGGGCGCCGGCAGGGCGGGCCCCCAGCCGTTCGAACCAGCGGGCGGCCCCCTGACGCAGGGCCCCCAGACGGCGATGGAAGAGCACGGAAAGGCGCTCAGATCCTCGCAGATCTTCTTCCAGCAGCGCCACCAGGAATGCCGCATCGGCGACAATCCCTGTCAGACCCTCGGCCTCCAGCTCCCGGGCCCGCAACAGCATGCGCGCCAGCCGGGGATGAGTGCCGAAGGCGGCCATGGTACGGCCGGCCGGAGTGAGTTGTTGCTCAGCCTCCGGCTTCATTGCGCCAAGGGCCACCAGCAGGCGACGGGCGCTCGCCACCGCAGGGGCGGGGGGCATGTCCAGCAGCGGCAGATCTTCTACCTTGGCCCCCCACTGGGCGGCGTCCAGCAACAGGCCGGTCAGCTCCTGGGTGAGGATGTCCGGCGGGCTCTGCTCGGCGAGGCGCTCCTGCACCTCGGCGCTCCAGAGCCGGTAGCAGACCCCGGGACCGAGACGGCCGGCACGGCCCGCCCGCTGGGTGGCGGAGGCCCTGGCAATCTGACGGGTCTCCAGCCGGGTGACGCCGCTTCTCAGATCGAAGGTGGCGCGCCGCTCCAGCCCGCTGTCGATCACCACAGAGACCCCCTCTATGGTGAGGGAGGTCTCCGCCACATTGGTGGTGAGCACCAGCTTGCGACGCCCCGCCGGAGCGGGCTCGATGGCCGCCTGCTGGGCCGCCATGTCGAGACGCCCGTAGAGGGGGGCGAGGCGCACGTCATCCGGCAGGCGCCCCTCCAGCCACTGGGCGAGCCGCTCTATCTCCCCCTGTCCCGGCAGGAACACCAGGGCGCTGCCGGCGTGGGCCGCCAGCGCCTCCAGCACCACTGCGCCCACCTGGGGCTCCAGCCACTGCTGGCGATTGGCGGGGCGGTAGTGGTAGTCGATGGGAAAGCCGCGCCCCTCGGAGCGGATCACAGGGGCGTCCGGCAACAGGGCCTCCAGCGCCATGCCGTCCAGGGTGGCGGACATGATGAGCAGCTTGAGATCATCGCGCAGCCCCTGCTGGCTCTCGATGGCGAAGGCCAGGGCGGTATCGGCATGCAGGCTGCGTTCGTGGAATTCATCGAAAATGACCAGCGACACCCCGCTAAGCTCGGGGTCTTGCTGCAACATCCGGGTCAGCACCCCTTCGGTCACTATCTCGAGCCGGGTCGCGGCACTGGTGCGACTCTCGCCCCGCACCCGCAGCCCGATGCGCTCCCCCACCTTCTCCCCGAGCTGGCGCGCCAGAAAGCCCGCTATGTTGCGCGCCGCGAGGCGGCGGGGCTCCAGCATGATGATGCGGCCGGGCAGCCGGTTTCGGCGCACCAGCTCCAGGGGCAGCAGGGTCGACTTGCCCGCCCCCGGGGGGGCCTGCAGTATCACGCTGGCGTGGCTGTCGATGGCATCAAACAGCTCGGGCAGCACAGAGACGATGGGGAGTTGGGACAAAACGGCGAAGACCTTCTGTGATGACCATGAAAACGGCGCCCATTCTGCCACAGCCAGCCGCCCACCGTCAGCAGCCGTGCCGGGGGCGCGCCAACCGGTTGGGGCAGACCCGGGACGTCCCCACCGGTACGACAGCCACGCCCGGACAGACGCGAGACGCGACCAGGAGACATCCGCAGACGAGCTGCCATAGAATGGCCCTTTCATGTGAGTACCACGAGGACCGACGCTGCGCATGCCCAGACTCTTCTTTGCCCTGCCCCTGCACCAGCTTGCCCCCGCCCTGATCGACTGGCGCGAACGGCGCCCCTGGCCCGGCCTGCCGGTGCCCGAGCGCAATCTGCATCTGACCCTGGCCTTTCTCGGCGAGACCGACGAGGCCACCCAGACCAGGCTGATCGCCGCCGCCGGGCAACAGCGCTGCCCCCCTTTCAGCGTCCATCTGGATCAGACCGGCTGGTTTGCTCGCGCCAGGGCCGCCTGGGTGGGGCCGAGCGAGTGGCCAAACGAGCTGAACGTCCTCGCCAGGGCCCTGCGTCGCCACGGCGAGAAGCTGGGGCTTGGCAACGGGGAACAGGGCTACCGCCCCCATGTCACCCTGTCGCGCAAGGCCGGCGAGGCCCCGGAGGCGCTGCCCGCCCCCGATCTTGTGCTGCAGGCGGAGAGCTTCTGCCTCTACCAGTCCGTCAGCACCCCGCAGGGGGTCAGCTATGAACCCATCGCCTGCTGGCCCCTGCGTGCCCGCATCAAAGAGACCAACAGCGAGGAGCTGACCCCATGATTTTCGATCCCCCTTTACAATCCGGTCTGCTCATCGCCCGCTACAAGCGCTTTCTCACCGATGTGCAGCTCGACAACGGCGAGGTGATCACCCTCCACTGCGCCAATACCGGTGCCATGACGGGTTGTGCCGATCCGGGCACCCGGGTCTGGTACTCCACCTCAAGCAACCCCAAGCGCAAGCTGGCACACAGCTGGGAGATAGCCCAGAGCCCGGCGGGTCACTTCATCTGCGTCAACACCGCCCGGGCCAACCAGATCGCCCGGGAGCTGATCGAGCAAGGGGCGCTGGCACCGCTGGCGGGTTATGCCAGGCTGCGCACCGAGGTGAAATACGGGGAGGAGAACAGCCGCATCGACCTGCTGCTGGAGGATGATCACAGGCCAAGTTGTTACATAGAGGTGAAATCCGTCACCCTGCTCGACGAGCGGGAACAAGCGGGCATGGGCTACTTTCCCGATGCGGTCACCGCCCGTGGCGCCAAGCACTTGCGTGAATTGATGGCCATGAAGGCGGCCGGGCACAGAGCCGTGCTGCTGTTCATGGTGTTGCACTCCGGCATCGCGAGAATGCGCCCTGCAGCCCATATAGATCCGCACTATAGTCAGCTTGTTGAGCAGGCGATGGCGGCAGGGGTTGAAATTTTATGCTATCGCCCCCATGTTGGGGTGCAGGGCATGGTGGCTCAAGATTTTATTCCATTTGAATCTGACCATCTGCTACCCGAGGGCTGAGAATAAATGCTGGAGTGGGTAACAATATTGACAAGGCTTGTTTGCCTCCCGTTGACCCTTCTGCTATAGATACCGCCCTCAATTTATGGATGGCACGGGTAGCGTGCTGAATTAGGAGACAGGGCATGCCAACAGGCGAAAACAGGAAATCTCTGGGCCCCCTGGCCATTGCGGGTGTAGAGCCTTACCAGGTAAAAGCCGGTGAGGAGTACATGAATGACCAACAAAAGGTACATTTTCGCAAGATCCTGGGAGCCTGGCGCAACCAACTGATGCAGGAAGTTGACCGCACCGTCGACCACATGAAGGATGAGGCTGCAAACTTCCCGGATCCGGTCGATCGCGCCGCGCAGGAAGAAGAGTTCGCACTCGAGCTGCGCACCCGCGACCGTGAACGCAAGCTGATCAAGAAGATCGAGAAGACCTTGCTGCTGCTCGAAGAAGACGACTTTGGCTACTGCGAACATTGCGGTATCGAAATCGGTATTCGTCGTCTGGAAGCCCGTCCGACTGCCGACCTCTGTGTCGACTGCAAGACGCTGGCTGAAATCAAGGAAAAACAGATGGCTGGCTGATGCCGCCCATCGACATGGACAAAAAAGGGAGCTCGCAGGCTCCCTTTTTTATTGAGCTTTTCCCACGACCATCCCAGAATGCAGCCTCAATGCATCGTCTACCCGAATTCCCATGGCCATGACTCCCTCCTCCCCTGTCCGACCCCATGTGGGCCGCTTCGCCCCCTCCCCGTCCGGTCCGCTCCACTTCGGCTCCCTGGTCGCCGCCCTCGGCAGCTTCTTGCAGGCGAGATCGCAACAGGGGCGCTGGCTGGTGCGCATCGAGGACATAGATCCGCCGCGGGAGATGGCCGGAGCCAGCGAGCTCATCCTCCAGACCCTGGAGGCCCATGGCCTCGGCTGGGATGGGGAGGTGATGTACCAGAGCCGGCGCCATGGACGCTACGACGAGATCATCGAGGGGCTCTACCGGGCCGGGGATCTCTACTGGTGCCGCTGCACCCGGCGCGAGATCATGGCGGCGGGCGGCTTTTACAACGGCCACTGCCGCACCCTGGGGCTGACCGCAGAGGGTTGCGCCGCCCGCCTGCGCCAGCATCATCCGGTCTACCACTTCGAGGATCAGCTGCAGGGCCATATCGCTGTGCCTGCGGCGCTCGCCGAGGAAGACTTCATCGTGCGCCGCCGGGACGGGCTCTACGCCTACAACCTGGCGGTGGTGGTGGATGACATGGACAGCGGCATCACGGAGATAGTGCGCGGCGCCGATCTGCTGGAGCCCACGGTGCGCCAGATTGCCCTCTACCAGACTCTGGGAGCAGAGGTGCCCGACTGGGTGCACCTGCCGCTGGCGGTGCTGGCGGATGGCAACAAGCTGTCGAAGCAGAACCACGCGCCGGCGCTGGCACAGGATGACGTCAGGCCCGCCCTGTGGCAGGCCCTCGCCTTCCTCGGCCAGTGCCCGCCGCCTTGCTTAAGAGAGAATAGCGTCGACGAGATCATCGCCTGGGGCATTGCCCACTGGCAGCTGGCCCGGGTTCCCCGCCAGCAGAAGATAGTGCTGGGGGCCAGATAGGCAGACCCCAAGAGCAAGAACCGACTGCCGCGTTTCTGATGTCACCGGGTCCGGATCGGGGAAGCAGACCGCAGCGTTTCTCATTTGGTCGGGCCTGAGCTATGATAGGCCGCTATTTTTTGGCCTCCCGTCAATTTGAAGTCATGAAGAGGTGTACCATTTTTTCCCAGATCGCAAACTTTTGCCGCAAGGTGCTCGGCAAGGAAGACGGCGAGCAGTCGATGGAGTCTCCCATTCCAGCCCGTGTCGCCGGTCAACGTCGAACCTTGAGCCGTGACCAGCACCCCATCTCGCGCAAAGAGATCAGCGAGAATGCGCTCAAGGTGCTCTACCGCCTGAACAAGGGAGGCTACGAAGCCTACCTGGTGGGTGGCGGCGTCCGTGACCTGCTGCTCGGGAAAACGCCAAAGGATTTCGACATCGCCACCGATGCGACGCCTGAGCAGATCAAGGCCTTGTTCAGCAACTGCCGCCTGATCGGCCGTCGTTTCCGCCTGGCCCACATCGTTTTTGGTCGTGACGTGATCGAAGTGGCTACCTTCCGTGGTCACCACCATCAGGTCAATACCAGCAAGCACGTATCGGCCCAGTCGGATGAAGGCATGCTGCTGCGCGACAACGTCTACGGCACCATAGAAGAGGATGCCGAACGTCGCGACTTTACCGTCAACGCCCTCTACTACAGCGCCAAGGATTTCACCCTGCACGACTTCGAGGGTGGCATCGAGGATCTTGCCGAGCGCAAGCTGGAGCTGATCGGTGACCCCGAGACCCGTTACCGGGAAGATCCGGTGCGCATGCTGCGCGCCGTGCGCTTCGCCGCCAAGCTGGAGATGACCATCAGCCCGCGCACCGCCGCCCCCATCCGGGAACTGGCGCCGCTGCTGCAGGACATTCCGGCCGCCCGCCTGTTCGAGGAGACCCTCAAGCTGTTCCTGGCCGGTGATGGTCTCGCCACCTACAAGCTGCTGCGGGAATACGGGCTGTTCCAGCCCCTGTTCCCCCAGGTCGCCGCCCTGCTCACCCCCAACGGCAACTCCCCCTACGAGCAGTTCATCGAGCTGGCGTTGATGGATACCGATACCCGGGTCCGTGAAGAGAAGCGCGTCACCCCGGCCTTCCTCTATGCCACCCTGCTGTGGGGCGCCGTCGAGGCCCGTGCCCGGGTGCTGGAAAACGAAAGCGGCCTGCCCTGGCACGACGCCTTCATGCTGGCCATCAACGAGGTGCTGGATGCCCAGGTGCGGATCATCGCCGTGCCGCGCCGCTTCACCACGGACGTGCGCGACATCTGGGCCCTGCAACAGCGCCTGACCCGTCGCCAGGGTCGCCACCCCGAGCGCGCCATGGAGCATCCGAAGTTCCGCGCAGCCTTTGACTTCCTGCTGCTGCGCAACCGGGTCGAACGTGGCCTCGGCGAGCTGGCCAGCTGGTGGGAGCGCTATGTGGCCTCCAACCCGGATGTGCGTCCGCAACTGCAACGGGAAGCGACCCGCCGCCCGGCAAGCGGTGAGCGAGCCCCGGCGGCCGAGCCGCGCGGAGACGGTGAGAAACGTGGCAGCAACAGCCGCAACCGCCGTCGCCCCCGTCGTCGCAAGCCGAAAGCGGCAGAATAAAGGCCACCCGATGATCGAGGTCTTCGTTGCCGTCGGATCCAACCTGGGCAATCCCGTCGCCCAGGCCAGACAGGCCGTCGCCGCCCTGGGCAGGCTGCCGGAATCCGCATTGCAACAGGCCTCGCAGCTTTACGGCAGCCGCCCCATGGGCCCTGCGGATCAGCCGGACTACGTCAATGCCGTGGTGCGGCTTCATACCCGGCTCGGCCCCCTGGCTTTGCTGGATCAACTGCAGAAAATCGAGCGGGAACAGGGACGTGTGCGCAAGGACGAGCGTTGGGGTCCAAGAACCCTGGATCTGGATCTGCTGCTGTACGGCGAGCAAGTCATCCAGCATGAACGCCTGATCGTTCCCCACTACGGCATGAAGGAGCGGGAGTTCGTCCTGCTGCCCCTTGCCGAAATCGCCCCCGCCCTGGTGCTGCCCTGCGGCACCCCGCTCACCGAACTGGTTGCCCGCTGCCCGCGCAATGGTCTCGAGATCCTTGCCGATGCCACGGGTGAGTAGACGAGTAGGAGCAACGTAATGAGCAAGATCACCATCACCGACCTGCAGAAGATGAAGCAGGACGGACAAAAAATCACCGCCATCACCGCCTATGACGCCACCTTCGCCAAGCTGTTCGACGACGAAGGTGCCCAGGTGCTGCTCATCGGTGATTCCCTGGGCATGGTGCTGCAGGGAGGGGACGACACCCTGGCCGTCAGCATGGATGAGATGGTCTATCACACCCGCTGCGTGGTGCGTGGCGCCAGCAAGGCGCTGGTGGTCACCGACATGCCGTTCATGAGCTATGCCACTCCCGAGCAGACCTACCAGAACGCCGCCCGGCTGATGGCCGCCGGCGCCCGCATGGTGAAGATGGAAGGGGGCGACTGGCTGTGCGAGAGCATTCGCCACCTCACCCGCAACGGTGTGCCTGTCTGTGGTCACCTGGGGCTGACCCCGCAATCCGTCCACGTGTTCGGCGGCTTCAAGGTGCAGGGGCGCGACGAGTTCCACGCCCAGGAGATCTACCGCCAGGCCCTCGAGCTGCAGGCCGCGGGCATCCAGCTGCTGGTGCTCGAATGCGTGCCGGTCGCCCTGGCCGAGCGCATCAGCAAGGCCCTGCGCATCCCTGTCATCGGCATAGGCGCGGGCCCGGCCACCGATGGCCAGATCCTGGTGATGCACGACGCCTTTGGCATCACCTCCGGCTATGTGCCCAAGTTCACCAAGAACTTCCTGGCCGAGACCGGTGACATGCGCGCCGCCATCCGCCTCTATGTGCAGCAGGTGAGCGAGGGTACCTTCCCCGGTCCCGAGCACTGCTTCAACTGATCCTGGCCTCATGAACCGCAACGGGGGCTCGGCCCCCGTTTCGCCTCCCTCTCTGGCCCTTTCAATTCTTGTTTTCTTGACCTATCCGAAGGTGAACTGTTGGTGATGTTGCTCGTGAACTATCCCGTGCCATCCACACGGGCCCTTTCAATCCCTGTTTCTTTGACCTATCCGAAGGTGAACTGTTGATGTTGCTCGTGAACTATCCCGTGCCATCCACACGGGTCCTTTCAATCCCTGTTTCCTTGACCTATCCGAAGGTGAACTGTTGATGTTGGTTGTGAACAATCCTGCCGCTCTGCGTGAACAGATCGGCCAATGGCGCCGCGAAAGCCGCGCCATCGCATTCGTGCCCACCATGGGCAATCTGCACCAGGGCCATCTCACCCTGGTCGATGAGGCCCGCAGCCACGGCGAGAAGGTGGTCGTCAGCATCTTCGTCAACCCCTTGCAGTTCGACAAGGCCGAGGATCTCGCCAACTATCCCCGCACCCTGGAGCAGGACTGCGCCGCCCTCGAGGCCGCCGGCGTGGATCTGGTGTTCACCCCGACCCCGGAGCTGATGTATCCCCACGGGCTGGCCAGCCAGACCTTCGTCGAGGTGCCGGGTCTCTCCGGCCTGCTGGAAGGGGCGCTGCGCCCGGGGCACTTCCGCGGTGTCAGCACTGTTGTCACCAAGCTGTTCAACCTGGTGCAGCCCGACGTGGCCTGCTTCGGCCAGAAGGATTACCAGCAGCTGGCGCTCATTCGCAAGATGGTGGCCGACATGGCCATGCCGGTCGAGATAGTCGGCGTGCCCACGGTGCGGGCCGAGGACGGGCTGGCCCTCTCCTCGCGCAACGGCTACCTGACCGCCGCCGAGCGGGCCCTGGCACCCGAGCTCGCGCGCACCATGAACTGGATAGCCGAGCAGATTGAGGCGGGGAACCACCACCTCCCCTCCCTGGTGGCCCAGGCCAGCCAGCGTCTCGACAACGCCGGATTCAGGACGGATGCCATCGACATCGTCGACGCCGACACCCTCGAATCGGCCAGCGCCGCCAGCAAGCGGCTGGTGATCCTGATGGCCGCGTATCTGGGCAAGGCCCGCCTTATCGACAATAGTGTCGTCACCCTGCAGGGCTGAGACACGGCAAGGAGACAAAGATGTCCAAGAAGGTTTATTGCATCGCCCAGTTCCTGCCCAAGCCGGGCAAGGAGCAGGCCCTGTTCCAGGTCTTGCAGGGGCTGGAGCCCAACACCCTGAGGGAAGACGGCTGCCTGCAGTACAGAGTCACCCGCCACATTGCCAGCCCCTTCGCCGAGGGGGAGAGCTTCCCCATCGTCTTCAACGAGATCTGGCAAGACATGGCCAGCTTCGAGGCCCACTGCCAGCGCGCCGAGATCAAGGCCTTCTTCGAGCATTACTGTCTGGCCGAAGAGGGTCTGGCGGCCAAGTGGAACGTCTGCGTCTACAGCGACGAGCCGGCGGACTATGACGCCCCTGCCCTCTGAGGCAGATCTCAAGCACATAAAAAAGGCGCCCGAGGGCGCCTTTTTGCTGGCCGGCTTGCGCCTCAGTGGCGCAGCCCGGTACCCCGGGAAATCAGCCACCAGGCCAGCCCGTAGAGGGCGACGATGAAGCCGATGATGATGAGGTAGGCGGTGCCGAGCGGCACGTCGGAGATGCCGAGGAAGCCGTAGCGGAACGCATTCACCATGTAGATGATGGGGTTCACCTGGGAGACCCCCTGCCAGAACGGCGGCAGCAGGCTGATGGAGTAGAAGACCCCCCCCAGATAGGTGAGCGGCGTCAGGATGAAGGTCGGGATGATGCTGATGTCATCGAACGACTTCGCGAACACGGCGTTGATCAGCCCCCCCAGGGAGAACAGGATCGAGGTCAGCAGCACGGTGAAGCAGACGCTGAACAGGTGGTGGACCTGCAGCGGCACGAAGAACAGCGACACCAGGGTGACGATGAGGCCGACACACAGGCCCCGGGCCACGCCGCCGCCCACGTAGCCGGCGATGATGATGTAGTTGGGCACCGGCGCCACCAGCAGCTCCTCCACGTTGCGCTGGAACTTGGCACTGTAGAAGGAGGAGGCGACGTTGGAGTAGGAGTTGGTGATGACCGACATCATGATGAGACCGGGCACGATGAACTCCATGTAGCTGAAGCCCCCCATGTCGCCGATGCGCGAGCCGATGAGGTTGCCGAAGATGACGAAGTAGAGGCTCATGGTGATGGCCGGCGGCACCAGGGTCTGGATCCAGATCCGGGTAAAGCGGCTCACTTCCTTGGCCAGTATGCTCTTGAAGGCGATGTAATAGGTCATGGGGTTCATGCTTTGCGACCCTCCTCTACCAGGTTGACGAACAGCTCTTCCAGCCGGTTTGCCTTGTTGCGCATGCTCAGCACTTTCACCCCCTGGGCGGAGAGCTGCTCGAACAGGCTGTTGAGGGACTGGCTCTTGTCCAGCTCCACCTCCAGGGTGTGCTCATCCTGCATGCGACCGTTGAATTCGGGCAGGGTCGGCACCTGGCTGCCGGGCACCAGATCCAGCAGGAAGGTCTCGCGGCCCAGCTTGCCGAGCAGGTTCTTCATGCTGGTGTTCTCGATGAGGCGCCCCTTGTCGATGATGCCGATGTTGCGGCACAGCATCTCGGCCTCTTCCAGGTAATGGGTGGTGAGTATGATGGTGACACCCTGCTCGTTCAGATCCTTGAGGAAACTCCACATGGAACGACGGATCTCGATGTCCACCCCGGCGGTCGGCTCATCCAGGATCAGCAGCCTGGGCTCGTGCATCAGGGCGCGGGCTATCATCAACCGGCGTTTCATGCCGCCGGAGAGGGTGCGGGCCGCCATGTCGCGCTTGTCCCACAGATCGAGCTGGCGCAGGTACTTCTCGGCGCGCACCTTGGCCTCGGCACTTGGCACGCCGTAGAAACCGGCCTGGTGGGTGACAATCTGGCTCACCTTCTCGAACTGGCTGAAGTTGAACTCCTGGGGCACCAGCCCGAGCTGGGCCTTGGCCAGCTCCAGATCGGTGTCGATGTCGTAACCGAACACCTTGACCTTGCCGGCACTCTTGTTCACCAGCGAACTGATCACGCCGATGGTGGTGGACTTGCCCGCCCCGTTCGGGCCGAGCAGGGCGAAGAAATCCCCCTGCTTGACGGTGAGATCTATGCCCTTGAGGGCTTCGACGCCCCCCTGATAGGTCTTCTTCAGACCGCTGATTTCCAATGCGTTCATTGCAACCCCTGTGATGGATGAGCCCATCTCGAGACAGAAAAGGCGGCTCGAGCGCCGCCTGAAGACAGTCGATGGCGGGCGGCCAAGCTGCCCTGCCACGTCCGAGCCTTGCTTACTCTTGCGGAACTACCTTGCCGATGAAGGGCAGATTACGGTACTTCTGGGCATAGTCGATGCCACAGCCCACCACGAACTCGTCCGGAATGGCGAAGCCAATCCAGTCCACCGGCACCTGGACCTCACGACGGGACGGCTTGTCCAGCAGGGTGCAGATGGCCAGGGATTTCGGTTCGCGCAGGGAGAGGATCTCGCGCACCTTGTTGAGGGTGTAACCGGTGTCGATGATGTCCTCGACGATCACCACGTCCTTGCCTTTGATGTCATCATCCAGATCCTTGAGGATACGCACGTCACGGGTGCTGTGCATGCCGGAGCCATAGCTGGAGGCAGTCATAAAATCCAGGGTGATGGGCAGCTGGCACTGACGGCAGAGATCGGCCAGGAAGACGCAGGAGCCGCGCAAGAGGCCAATCATCACGACTTCATCGGAGCCCTGGTAACGGGCGGTGATCTCTTCACCCAGTTTGGCGATCCGGGCGGCGACCTCGGCCTCGGAGATCATCACCTCGACGTTGTGTTTCATCACATACTCCAATAATGGCCAAAGGGTTATTGGCCGTTCATTAACATCAAAACCGATGATTCTACCACTCCAACCGGAAGGCGTCAGGCATACGTGATGCTTTTATCGGCTTATTTTAATTGATAGAGTTAGCAAGCCTTCGGGCATTATCGGTGACAATACTATAAACACCATAATCAATAACTATTAGATGAAAAAACTATGGAACCACGCGCAGAAATAAGACGTCGGACCCGGCTGTCGCCGGAGGCTCGTCGTGATCAATTGATGGAATGTGCCATCGAGGTATTTTCCCGTCGCGGCATCGGCCGTGCGGGACATGCCGAGATTGCCGAGCAGGCCAAAGTCTCGGTTGCCACCGTGTTCAACTATTTCAACACCCGTGAAGATCTGGTCGATGAAGTGCTGGCAGAGATTGAAGGCTTTGTGCAGCAGATCCTCGAACAGGCCTACAACGGCCAGGGCTCGGTCAGGGACAGCATCCACCGCCATGTGAAGCTGTTCGTTGACGCCGCCTATGACAAACCGGACCACGCCAGCATCTGGCTGGAATGGAGCTCATCGGTACGGGAAGAGGTCTGGCCCCGTTACACCCGCCTGCTGGACAAGGCGCTGGAGCGCATCGCCCCCCACCTGCAAGCGGCCATGGACAGCGGCGAGATCCAGAGCGTGCTGTCCGCGCAGGATCTGGCCCGCTCCCTGACCGGGTTCGGCTACGTCATGATGCAGATGATCAATCAGCCACAGCGCCCGAGCCGGGAAGAAGTGACCGATTTTCTGTTCAAGTACGTGACGGCCCCCCTCCAGGTGGTCTGATCCTCCCTGCCAATAAAAAGCGGCGCCGGACTGTTCAGGTCGGCGCCGCTTTTGTTTGTCTCTCTTTCGTCTCGCTGACTCAGGACTTGGCATAGCCCCAGCGACTGGTCAGCTCATGCTCGACACCCAGATGATCGAGAATGCGGGCGACCATGAAGTCCACCAGATCCTCGATGCTTTTCGGCTCATGGTAGAACCCCGGTGCGGCAGGCATGATGGTCACCCCGAGCCGCGCCAGTTTCAGCATGTTCTCCAGATGGATCGCGGAGAAGGGGCTCTCGCGGGGCACCAGAATGAGCTGGCCGCGCTCCTTGATCACCACGTCCGCCGCCCGCTCCAGCAGGTTGTCCGAGGTGCCGTTGGCAATGGCCGAGACGGTGCCCATGGAGCAGGGACAGACCACCATCTGTTTCGGCGCCGCCGAGCCGGAGGCCACCGGCGAGAACCACTCCTCCTTGCCGCAGGCGATTATCTGCCCCTCTTTGGCGCCATACTGGCGACAGAGATAGGCCGACAGCTCTTTCGGCGAGCCGGGCCACTCCTGCTGCTGCTCGGTCTTGAGCACCACTCTGGCCGCCGATGAGGCGAGCAGGTAGACCCGATAGTCCGCCTGCACCAGACACTGGAGCAGGCGCAGGGCATAGGGGGCGCCGGAGGCGCCGGTCAGCGCCAGGGTGATCTGCTTGTTCATGATGTGCCTTGCCTGAGGCGGGCGATCAGCTTGTCGTGAATGCCACCGAAGCCGCCGTTGCTCATGATCAGAATATGATCCCCCGCGCGGCTCTCGGCCACCAGGGCGCCGATCAGGGTTTCCAGATCGTCAAACACTTGCGCCGGGCGGCTCATGTGGGCTGTCACCTCCCCGAGATCCCAGCCGATGTTGGACGGCTGGAAGAAGAACGCCTGGTCGGCGCCGTCGAAGCAGCCGGCCAGCTCTTCTTTATGCACCCCGAGCTTCATGGTGTTGGAACGGGGCTCCAGCACCGCCAGGATCCGGGATTCACCCACCTTGGCGCGCAGGCCGCCGAGGGTGGTCTCGATGGCGGTGGGGTGGTGGGCGAAGTCGTCATAGACGCTGATGCCTGCCACCTCGCCCTTGAGCTCCATCCGCCGCTTGGGGGACTTGAACTGGCAGAGAGCTTTGATCCCGTGTTCCACCATGACACCGGCATGGCGGGCGGCGGCGATGGCCATCAGGCCGTTGTTGACGTTGTGCTCGCCGATGCACTCCCAGTGCACCTCCCCCTGCTTGCTCCCATCCAGCCACACCTCGAAGGCGGAGCCGTCATCGGCCAGCTTGACCGCCTTCCACTTGGCGTCGTCCTGACCCACCAGCTCCACCTCGCTCCAGCAGCCCATCTTGCGCACGGCGGTGAGGTTGTCGTCGGCCTGGGGGAACAGCACCCGGCCATTGCTCGGCACGGTGCGCATCAGGTGGTGGAACTGACGCTGGATGGCGGCGAGATCCGGGAAGATGTCCGCGTGGTCGAACTCCAGGTTGTTCATCACCAGGGTGCGCGGGTGGTAGTGGACGAACTTGGAGCGCTTGTCGAAGAAGGCGCAGTCATACTCGTCCGCTTCGATGACGAAGAAGGGGGCTGCGCCCAGACGGGCGGAAACCGGGAAGTTGCCCGGTACGCCGCCGATGAGGAAGCCGGGCTCCAGCTTGGCGTACTCCAGCACCCAGGCCAGCATGCTGGCGGTGGTGGTCTTGCCATGGGTGCCCGCTACGGCCAGCACCCAGCGATCCTGCAGCACGTGCTCCAGCAGCCACTGGGGGCCGGAGATGTAGGGCAGATTGCGATCCAGCACATACTCCACGCAAGGGTTGCCACGGCTCATGGCGTTGCCGATCACCACCAGATCCGGCGCCGGATCGAGCTGGGACGGGTCATAACCCTCGGTCAGCTCTATGCCTTGCTGCTCGAGCTGGGTGCTCATGGGGGGATAGACGTTGGCATCCGAGCCGGTGACTCGATAGCCCAGCTGTTTCGCCAACACCGCCAGACCACCCATGAAGGTGCCGCAGATCCCGAGAATGTGAATGTGCATACCGCTGCCTTTTCCAGTAAAGGGAGTGCGCATTCTAGGGTCTGTTGACCCGGTGGCACAAGCCGCGACCATGGCCAGAGCGCAGTCAGGTCCGGCGAGGCGACAGAAATAGGGCGAACTCAGGCGGCGCGACATCCACCAGCGTGCTCCCCTGCCCGCGAAATATGGTCATTTGACGGGACATCGCTATAATGTCGGCCTGCAAACTTGACTCCAACACTCAAAGGAAACGTCATGAGCCTGAACCTGGTACCGGCTGGCAAGAGCCTGCCTGACGACATCTACGTCATCATCGAAATCCCGCAGAATGCCGACCCGATCAAATACGAAGTCGACAAGGACAGCGGTGCCATCTTCGTTGATCGCTTCATGTCTACCCCTATGTTCTACCCGTGCAACTACGGTTACGTGAACGCCACCCTGTCCCTGGACGGGGATCCCGTCGACGTGCTGGTGCCGACTCCCTACCCGCTGCTGGCCGGCTCCGTCATCCGCTGCCGCCCGGTCGGCGTGCTGAAGATGACCGACGAATCTGGCGAAGATGCCAAGATCGTGGCCGTTCCCCACTCCAAGCTGACCAAGCAGTACGATCACATCCAGGATGTGAACGACCTGCCCGAGCTGCTGAAAGCCCAGATCCAGCACTTCTTCGAGCGCTACAAAGAGCTGGAAGCAGGCAAGTGGGTCAAGGTGGAAGGCTGGGGCGACAAGGCCGCCGCCGAAGCCGAAATCCTGACTTCTGCCGAGCGTTACGCTGCCAAGTAAGCGTCTCTCTCGCAAAAAAAAGGCGCCTTATGGCGCCTTTTTTATCGGCCGTTGCGGGGACTGGTCGGGGGGATCCCCCTGGATATAGAGGTCGCGCCCGTTCTGTCGATAGGGGCGGTAATAGTTGTCGCCACAGCGATATTCCCGCCCGGCGCCCCCCACCAGATCGCAGTTGACCGGCAGCACCTCCAGCCACTTGACGGCCTGCTGGAACCGCAACCACTCCTGCCACTCATGTTCCCGTGCCAGCTGATCCCGCAGGGCGAAGGTATCTGCCGTGGACATGCCCTGATTGACGATCACCTGACCCGCCAGTGCCGGCAACGAGAGCAATATCAGCAAACACATTGAAACAGGCTTCATGGTTATTTCCCGCATGACTTATTTCCCTGATTAAATTTAAAGCTGGATCAGATAATTACCAATATCGTCATCACTAAACCAATCCAAATTCCGTCGGCTCACCTAGTTGTTTAGTATCACCCAAGCAGGATGCACACCATGAAACTGGCACAAGGCCTGTTGTGGAGTCTACTCTTCGGCTCCGCGGCTATGGCCAACGAGGTCAACCTGAGCTGGCAGTGGCAATCCGCCGACGGTCAACGCAAGCACCTGCAACTGAGCACGGACGAGCGGGTCCTCTCGGCCAGCCGCCACGAGATGACCCTGCTCGATACCTCTCTCAACTACCCGCTGGAGACCCTCTACTCCTACATCAGCCCCAGGCTCTACAACAGCATCAACCAGATCAACCAGCACAGCCCGGAGACGGCGACCAAGTTTCGCAATCTGGAGCAGGCCTTCACCCTGCATGACAACAGCTTAGAATCCACCCAGTTCTGGCAAGCCTACGAGCAGTATCAGGAAGATGCCTTCTACGAGATGCGGGTGCTGCCCTGCGTGCACCCGGCCAATCGCCAGCTCCCCTGCGTGAGACCCAACTACTCCCAGCTGTTCTACCAATTCAAGGGGGATCTCAAGCCCCTGGCCAGGCAGTTCTCGGCCAAGGATCTGGCCACCAGCGTCACCCTGTTGCAGGAGTGGCTGAGCGCCATCCCCACCCCGCCCGAGCAGATGGATCACTTCGCCCCGCCCCTGCAGGCCCTGCAGGACAACAAGGCCGACAGCGACGAGAAGGCGCTGCTGATGGCCAGCCTGCTGGCGGAGTTGGCACCGCAATACAACCTCAGCATCATCTATCCGGGCATCAGCATCGGCAGCGTCTCGCCGGCCTGGCTCGCCATCACCGCCGACAGCGGGCTGGAAGGAGATACCCTGGTGATAGACAACCAGCGCCACGTGCTGCTGACCGGCTCCCCCCTGCTGGCCCAGCAGATGACCATGGCCCAGATCCCCCTGGTCAGTGAGCCACTCTATTGAGTCCAGCGTCCAAAACATGGGCAACCAGTTGATTTTTATCGACTCAGTGCCATCCTTGCCGCCGTTGTTTGCAGATTCAGGGGCAGATTGATGCTGCGACCTGATCAACTCTCGCGTTTATTTAACACTTTTTAAACAGATCCGATCAGTTTAGGATGTGGGTTGTCCCATTCCCTCGATCCCAAAATCGTTATAACATAACAAAGGAGTGTCATACGGATGAAACATCTCGTACTTACCCTGGCGCTGCTGCCAACCCTGGTTCTGGCCCACAACATCAAGGAGTCGGCCCTGGTGCCGCTGGTCAACATCGGCGACAAGGGTGAGCTTGTGCTGAAGGATAAAGCGATCAGCTATCAGCCCTGGCAAAGCAAGGTACTGACCGGCAAGGTCTTTCTGATCCAGCATATCGCGGGTCGCTCCAGCGCCAAGGAGCTCAACGCCCCCATGATAGAGGCGATCAAGGCGGCCAAGCTGCCCCATGACAAGTACCAGACGGTCACCATCATCAACAGCAATGACGCCATCTGGGGTACCTCCGGCTTTGTGAAGAGCAGCGCCGAAGACAGCAAGAAAGAGTTCCCCTGGTCCGCCATGGTGCTGGATGCCAAGGGCATGGCCCGCAACGCCTGGGATCTGGCACCGGAGAGTTCGGCCATCATAGTGCTGGATAAAGAGGGCAAGGTGCTGTTTGCCAAAGATGGCCAGCTCGATGCCACCGAGATAACCAAGGTGATGGGGCTCATCCAGTCCCATCTCTGAATCAGAGAGAAGGGCGCTGATGGCGCCCTTTCCATAAGGGTCTATGGGTCGTTCCACGTTGACAATCTGGGTGTTGCTGCTGGGCTGGTTGTGGATGCAACCGGCGCTGGCACAGCACCCGCTCGAAGCCGACCTGCCCGAACATAGCCACGCCTGTTCCCTCTGCGCCCTGCATCTGGATGGCAAGCTGGCACTAACCCCGACCCCCGTCGTCCCCACCCCGTCCTCTGCCATAGCGCTGTTTATCGGCGCCACCCTGCCGAATGTCACTCCCACCACTGCTGGCCAGTGCCGCATTCGTGCACCACCACCGCTTCATCGCTTATCCGGATAAATCCATTTTTCAATAAATTTTTCAAAGGATTAACGATGAAAGCAGTCACCCTGTTACTGGCGGCCGCAGCATTCGGCGTGCAGGCAAACCACGATGAACACGACAGTCACGGCCACGGTGCCCACGAGCACGGCCACGGCCATCTCAATCTGGTGGTCGACGGCAACCAGCTGATGATCGAGCTGGAGGCACCTGCCGCCGATCTGGTGGGTTTCGAGCACGCCGCCAAGAGCGATGAAGAGAAGGCGCAATACGCCAAGGCGGTGGCCCGCCTCCAGCAGCCTGACGCCCTGTTCCGCCTGGACCCGGCCGCCGGCTGCAAGCTGACCCAGCAGGAGCTGCAAGCCGCCAAAGAGGATCACGATCATGACGATGACCATGACAAGGCTGCCAGCGACGAACATGAACACCATCATGACGAAGAAGGTCACGCCGACACTGGTCACGCCGATCTCGGAGCCATGTATACCTACACCTGCGCCACTCCGGCCAAGCTCACCGGCCTGGAGGCCACCCTGTTCAGCCTCTACCCGAGCCTGGAGAAGCTGAGCGTGCAGGGCATACTGCCCACCGGCCAGACCGCGGCCGAGCTGACCCCGTCCGCCAACAAGCTGAGCTGGTAACGCCATGAAAAACGCCGTGGTTGAGATCCGCGATCTGGCCTTTGCCTGGCCAGGTGGCGAGGCCGTGCTCGATCTGCCCGCCCTGCGCATCAGCGAGGGGGAGCGGGTGTTTATCAAGGGGCCGTCGGGCTGTGGCAAGTCCACACTGCTCGGCTTGCTGGCCGGGATCCAGACCGCCAACCACGGCACCCTGGAGGTACTGGGCCAGCCATTGGCCCGGCTCTCCGGCCGTGCCCGTGACCACTTCCGGGCGGCCAATCTGGGGTACATCTTCCAGCAGTTCAATCTGCTGCCATTTTTATCCGTGCTGGACAACGTCACCGCCGCCCTCACCTTCTCCCCCGAGAAGCGCGCCCGCCTGCAGGGGAGCCCGGAGCAGGAGGCGCGCCGCCTGCTAGGGGAGCTGCAACTGCCGGACGAGGCGCTGCACAGACCCGTCCACGCCCTCAGCATCGGCCAGCAGCAGCGGGTCGCCGCCGCTCGGGCGCTGATCGGCTCGCCCCCCCTGGTGATCGCCGACGAGCCCACCTCGGCCTTGGATACCGACAACAGAGCCGCCTTCATCCGGCTGCTGTTCGAGGAGTGCGACAAGCAGGGATCGACCCTCGTCTTCGTCAGCCACGACCCCTATCTGGAGCCCCTCTTCCCCCGAGTGGAGAATCTGCAACTGCTCAACCGGAGGGCCGCATGATGACTAACGCAAGCCAGGGCCTCTGCCCGGCCAGCCCCGTCGTACCGGGTCGATCACAAGCGTATAAACGGAGGGCATCATGCTGAAACTCGCCCTGCAAAGTCTCTGGGCCCGTCGCCTCACCGCCGGGCTCACCCTGCTGGCCGTCGCCATCAGCGTCACCCTGCTGCTCGGGGTGGAGCGGGTACGCACCCAGGCGCGCGAAAGCTTCTCCAACACCGTCTCGGGTACCGATCTCATCGTCGGCGCCCGCTCCGGTCAGGTGAACCTGCTGCTCTACTCGGTGTTTCGCATCGGCAACCCCACCAACAACGTGGGGTGGGACTCCTACCAGGCCATCAAGACAAAGCCAGGCGTCGCCTGGACCATCCCCCTCTCCCTCGGTGACTCCCATAAGGGGTTCAGGGTGCTCGGCACCAACGGCGACTACTTCACCCATCTGAAGTACGGCCAGCAGCAGTCGCTGCAACTGCGCGAGGGACGTCCGTTCGAGACGCCGTTCGAGGCGGTGCTGGGCGCCCAGGTGGCACAGAAGCTGGGCTACAAGCTGGATCAAGCCATCGTCATCGCCCACGGCGCCGGCAACACCTCCTTCAGCCAGCACGACAACATGCCGTTCAAGGTGGTGGGCATTCTGGCACCGACCGGTACCCCCATAGATCGCACCATACATGTGCCGCTGGCGGGCATAGAGGCGATCCACCTGGGCTGGGACACCGGCCGTCACAGCAAGAACGTCACCCCGGAGCAGGCGCTGGCGCTGGATCTCACCCCCAAGACCATCACCGCCTTTATGGTGGGCCTCAGTAATCGCATCTTGGCGTTCCAGCTGCAGCGCAGCATCAACACCTACCCCAGGGAGCCGCTGATGGCCATCCTGCCAGGGGCCGCCCTGCAGGAGCTGTGGAGCCTGATGAGCGTGGCGGAGACGGCACTCTCTGTGATCGCCGGCTTCGTGGTGGTGGCGGGCCTCATCGGCATGCTGACCACCCTGCTGGCGGGGCTCAACGAGCGGCGCCGCGAGCTCGCCATATTGAGATCCCTGGGCGCGGGACCCTCCCACCTCTTCCTGCTGCTGGCGCTGGAGGCGATGGCGCTGACCACCCTCGGCATCGCCCTCGGGGTGGCCGCGCTCTATCTCGGCCAGGGGCTTGCCACCCCCTGGTTGCTCAGCCACTATGGCCTGCAAATGAGCCTGGGGCTGCCGAGTGCCTATGAGTGGCAACTGCTGGGGCTGGTCTGGCTGGCGGGCATGGTGATCGGCCTGCTCCCCGCCGCCCGCGCTTACCGCTACAGCCTGAGCGACGGCATGAGCATCCGCGTCTGACCCCGGACGCATACGACCAAGAAAGAAGGACAGATGATGAAGTGGAAGATAGTGGCGCTGCTGGCCGGCCTGCTGGTGCTGCCTGCCATGGCCGCCGATTACAAGACCATCGACTGGGACGTCTTGATCCCGGAGGGGGAGAAGCTGCTGCCACCGCCCCAGGTCAATCACGAAGATCCCATGTCGGTGCCGCAGCCGGTGGGCGGGGTGAACAAGAAGCTGGACAACCAGGAGGTGCGGATCCCCGGCTTCGTGGTGCCACTAGAGGGGGATGCCAAGACCATCACCGCCTTCCTGCTGGTGCCCTACTTCGGCGCCTGCATCCACGTGCCGCCGCCCCCCACCAACCAGGTGATCTACGTGAGCTACCCCAAGGGGGCACCGGTGGACGATCTCTGGGACGCCATCTGGGTCAAGGGCAAGATGCACACCGTCAGCTCCAGCCACGAGATGGCGACCGCCTCCTACTCCATGGATGCGGTCGAGGTCAGCGTCTACGAAGAGTAAGCCACACCGATGGCCTCCTGCGGGAGGCCATTTTTTTATCCTGGGCCCGGTGACGCCGTCCCCGCCTGAGGGATTGTTCATGGGCCCGGTTGGAGTAACATTCAACACCAGACCCTGCGATCACGGAGCCAGCATGGCCGACCTGCCCCCCAAGAAAGAGAGTGCCATCCTGAGCAGCCAGGAGCAGACCCTGCGCCTGGCCCGCAGCCGTGGCATAGACGGCATGCTGACCCGCAACAGCGACAGCACCTTCGAACAGCGCGCCACCTTCCGCCATTTGGCGGATCAGGCTGCCCGCCAGCGCAATCTGGAGGCCATCATGGTGATGGCCGCCCGCCACTGTGAAGAGACGGCGGCCGGCGGCGAGATGGACAGCGACTGGCTGACCCGCTTCCTGCAACTGGCCGAAGACATCAGCATGGTGCCCATGCAGCAGCTGTGGGGGCGGATCTTCGCCCTGGAGGTGGCGACCCCGGGCCGCTTCTCCATCCGGGCCCTCAACACCCTCAAGGAGATGACCCAGCGCGAAGCCCAGCTGTTCCAGCGCATCTGCGCCCTCTCCTGCCACTACGAGGGCAGCGACGAGCAGCGCCTGCTGCTGGGCATGCACAAGGGGGCTGGCCTGCTCAGCCGCGCCAGGGTCACCCGCATGGGGCTGGGCAAATACCGGGTCCCCTACAGCGCCTTGCTGCTGCTGTGCGATCTCGGCCTGCTGCACCGCGGCGAATTGGAATCCGGTCCCCTGCCTGCGGACGGGGTCGAGCTGGCCTTCGGCAATCAGCGCTGGCGCCTGCGCCAGCGCCAGAGCAACCTCACCCTGCTCTATTACCGCCTCACCCCCATCGGCAACGAGCTTGCCCTGCTGCTGGAAGAGCCGCCTCTGGAGGAGTACCTGCAGGACCTGAAGACCCTGCTCTCCACCCACCTGCAGATAGAAACCCAGATGCCGGCCCCGGCCGGCGAGCCTGATCTCCCCAGCTGATCACGGCGGGCGCCCCCGGCCCCGCCTTGCCAAATTGCGAAACCCGTCCCGCCGTTGCCAAAACGGCTCCCAAAAAGCGAAACGATTCAGCAGGCGGAGACGCAGGCCCGGCTCGTTTTCGTCGATTCCCGGGTTTTGGGCAAACAAGATGCATTCTGCACACAATTTAAGCGCCTTCTGACACTCTGGTGCACGGCTTGCAATGGGACCACTAGTCCCAAATTGTCGGGACTCATCATCCCCTCCACAGCCGGACGCCGCCATGAGAGTCAATCAACCCGTTACCCAGCGTGAGCGCCTCTATCCAGTGCACCAGAACCTCATCTCCACCACGGATCTGGAGAGCCGCATCACCTATGCCAACGACGAGTTCTGCCAGATCGCCGGCTTCACCCTGGAGGAGCTGCAGGGAGCGCCCCACAACCTGGTCCGCCACCCCGACATGCCACCCCAGGCCTTCGCCGACATGTGGCGCCATCTGCGGGAAGGCAAGAGCTGGATGGGCCCGGTCAAGAACCGCTGCAAGAACGGGGATCACTACTGGGTCAGCGCCTTCGTGACCCCCATCCAGGATGCGAGCGGCAAGGTGGTGGAGTACCAGTCGGTGCGCACGGCGCCGGATGACGCAGTCAAGCAGCGGGCGGAGCGAGTCTATGAGGGGATACGCAGCGGCAAGACCCCGCGGGCCCTGCGCCTTCCCCCCTTCTCCCACACGCTTGCGCTCACTCTCTGCCTGCTGCCTTGCCTGGCGGCCCTGGTGGCTCTGGGCTATCAACACGGCACTGACTGGCCCCTTCTCCTCGGCGCCCTCTCCCTGATACTGGCGCTCGCCATCAACCAGACCCTCTCTCGCCGCCTCGCGCGGCTGGATACCCTGGCCCGCGACCGCTTCGACAACCCCTTGATGCAACTGCTCTACACCGGCCGGGTCGATCGCCTGGCCGCCGTCGAGCTCGCCATGCAGATGAACCAGGCCGAGTTCAATGCGGTGCTGGCCCGCACCCAGCAGACCTGCCAGCAGATCCTGACATCCGCCCAGACGGATCTGCGCAACGCCGAGACCATCACCGACAACCTGCAGCAACAGCAGGCCCAGACCAACCAGGTGGCGACCGCCATCACCCAGATGGCGGAGTCCATCCGCGAGGTGTCCCACAGCTCGACCGCCGCCTCCGATCGGCTCGATGAGACCGCCGATCTGTTCAGGGAGGGCAACCGCAGCGTACAGGAGACACTGGTCGAGGTGGGGGGGATGCACAGCGAGCTGATCGCCTCCCGCGCCGTGATAGAGGCGCTGGCCAGCCAGTGCCGGGCCATCGACGGCATCCTGGACGTCATCAACAACATCGCCAACCAGACCAACCTGCTGGCCCTCAACGCCGCCATCGAGGCCGCCCGGGCTGGCGAGGCGGGTCGCGGCTTCTCGGTGGTGGCGGACGAGATCCGCACCCTGGCCATCAAGACCCAATCCTCCACCGGCGAGATCCAGAAGATGATCACCCTGCTGCAGGGCAGCGCCGGGGATGCGGAACAGGCGATGGAGAAGGGAGAGCAGCGCTCCGCCATCTGCCGACTCAAGGCCGCCGCCACCGGGGACGTGCTGCAACAGATAAGCGATCGCCTGCTGCAGGTGGCCTCCGGCAGCAGCCAGATAGCCCAGGCGGTGCAGGAGCAGTCCCAGGTCACCGCCGACATCGACCGCAGCGTGCTCAGCATCAAGACCCTGGCCGACGACTCCAGCCAGGGCAGCCGCCACGCCGTGCAGGGCATAGTCCAGCTGGTACGCCAACTCGGCGAGCTGGAGCGGCTGGTGCGCCAGTTCCAGCAGCATCCCGCCGCCCAGCCAACCAGCTCGGCCCTGACCAGCGGCCAACCCCTGCTGGCCCGATGAGCCCTCACGGAGCAAACCAGACCCAAAGAGCGTGCGCTAATACAAAAAAACATGGGCCCCTGTCGTCACCGGCAGCGGGCCCCTCTTTTGTGTGGTGCATAGGAGTCTGAGCGGGTTTCAAATTCGAGTCGTCGACTGAACTCGCGGGTTTTTCGCCCTATCCCAACCACCTGCTCGCCCTTGTCAGGCCGACCCTCTCGGCTGCGCCACATGGCCCTCAGCAGGGCAATGGTCACGCTCACTTCCCCACTCATACGCCGTGAATCGTGAACCTTGAGCGTTGAGCGTTGAGCGTTGAGCGTTGAGCGTTGAGCGTTGAGCGTTGAGCGTTGAGCGTTGAGCGTTGAGCGTTGAGCGTTGAGCGTTGAGCGGGAAAGCGTCGCACCTTGAGCTCCCTCTTATCCAACCTGCCGCAGGCCCCCGCTGCCCCCTCAATTTATTGATCTTGTCCGAGAAATCACCCTGCCCCCCTTCCCTCACCGGCTCCGTTCGGTAACATAGTCATCAGGATCGCCTCTTGTCGGAGTCAGCCATGAACCAGACCAGAGCCATATCGCAGGGAAAGCGCAGCAAGCTGGAGGCTGAAATTCAGGGGCGGTAGCCTTGCCGATGCTTTCCATGACTGGCCCCATGGCTGTTTTTTATCCAGCTGCAATAGTGTCGCGATAAAGAAGAAGTCAAACAAATGCCTCCCCCAAGCCTGGCTGGCAATAGGCTGATTTAACATTGGCCTGTTTATGGCGGTTATCAGGGCGGAGCAGTGTCATATGGAGGGAAGCGTTTATGTCAGTGGAAGAAGTGGTAAGAGGTTTTATCGAACACGTTCGGTCAGGGAAAAAACCAGAGTTGGCCGTTCAATATCTAGCCCCGGTTGTCGTAGCCCATCAAATTGTGTCTGGCGTTTCGGAAGCAATAGAGCGAACCCCGGAAAATTATCGTCTACATGTAGAGGAGTTTCTCGAGGCTTATGGCGATTATGAGCTTTTCATTGACGAGTTTTTAGTCCAAGGTGAAAAAGTATATGTGCGTTGGCGTCAAGAAGGTCGACATCTAGGGAATATCCTGGGTTATGAACCCACGGGTTTAACGCTCTCGACAGTAGGCAGTGCGGTATATCGAGTTAGCGGAAATAAAATTGTTGAATACTGGATTCAGCAGGAAAACCAGGGGTTGCGTAATCAGCTCGAATTACATCTTGGGCAATTCAGCTAACAAACGCCTCAAGAGAGACTGTCATCGCGCGGCGTTTCCAACCCCATTGACCGAAATGGTTATTTTTGTTGCCGCTTAGTTTAGCGGTCGTATGTTATCAGCCCCCTGGTGGGGGTTACAAATTACAAGGACGTGTCATGAAAAAATCATATATTGGGGCCATTTTTTTACTTAGTTCAAGTGCGTTAGCCAACCCATATAAAAGTGAATTTGTTGAGGTGGCATTTCAAATACAAGAAGGCAAAAATACATTTCAACTGGTCTGTCAACCTAAGCTCACCATGGGGGAGCTGCCCAAAAACTGGGTTGATACGTGCAATGAGATTGGCAAGAAGTTTTTGGAGTTGGCTGTCGAAAGCGGAATGGAGGTCGATCCCATTGACAACGCGTTTGGTTTGGCTGGTGAACTTGCTCAAAAAATGTCGAGTGACTTACCAGAGAATGTTGTCCCCACACAAATTATTAGCCGTGAATTTGGTGGTTAATCGCTTATAGCAAGATGATATTGTCAACAGCAGCCAGGCTGGGGCGATTTACACTGCGCTTCAGCCGCCCCAAAGCCTGGCGTTAGGAATAGATTATGAAACATATTTTCACCCTTATGCTTTCTTTACTTTTTATAATCGCATGTGACGACATGTCTGTCACCACATCAACTGGAGAACATGCCTCCTCCAGCTCATCCACGTCATCATCTTCGGAGAGGGAAATCACGCTATCAGGTGAGAGCGGGCATGCCTTCATTGGTGAGGATGAACTCGTATTAAAAGACGAGATGGTTTTTATCAATGGCAAATCTTTCGCGAAGGCTCCTTCTGGTTCAACAGTCAGGTATGTTGTCAAAAACGATGTTAAATCACTTTATGTAAATGAAAAATCAATTCCTATCGGGAACTAGTTCCTTCCCGAAAAAATTAAATTGATTATTTTTTCATGAAGACGTGCACAAGGTCTTCCACCATAACTGAAACGTTAGGCTTTCAGGGTAAAATCGAGGCGATGAGTTATATATTATATTCGGTCACTGGTGGCTATTTATATCATTCCTGGAAAATGAATACTTCGGTAGCTATTGGGACACTCACCATTTCCTCATCACTATTAGGTCAAGAAAATGCAAATCCTGGTAATATTTTTGCTTTTGCTCTTTTTGACAGGTCCAGTGTGCGCGAAAGAGGTCATAACTCATACTACAAGCAGAGATGATGGCTCACCTATCTCGTATTATTTGGTTCCACATTCCTATGACGCAGATACGCTGTTATTGATTCTGCAAGGCTCTGATTGCAACAGCGTACTGAAAATTGATTCAATATTTTCTGACTATAAATATGTCTGGCCAGAAGCTGACCTGTTGCTAATCGAAAAATACAACATTGATAGTAAATTAAAATACAGTACCGATCCGGCACGCAAGGACTGCCCTGCTCAATACCTTGAAAAGGACAGCCCTGCCCAGCGAGTAGCGGATATCAAGGTTGTACTCGATATCATCCGAAAAGACGGCCAATACAAGAGATTTATCCTCTTGGGCGGCAGTGAAGGTGCCGTTATCGCCAACCTGGTTACCGCAGATGTTGACTATATCGATGCCACCATCTCCTTTAATGGCGGTGGTCGCCGGTTTATCGATGACGTCTCACACAGTATCGCTGCAAAGCATAAAAAAAACCCCGCAGAGGCGAGAAAAGAGATCGACGGTTTAAAAGGGTTTGCCGAGCATGTGCGGAGCAGCAAACCATTTGAGCTTGAAGTCAGCGGACACGGTTATCATTGGTGGCAGCAGATGCTCTCCATCGATCAGCTTGATACCCTGCAAGACGTAAAATCCCCTTTGCTGATCATTCAGGGAGGAATGGATACCTCGGTATCACCTCAAAAAACAGATGAATTGATGCAGCGTCTTAAAGAGCTCGGGAAGAAAAATATCGAGTATCGGCGTTATGAAGCGCTTGACCATGGATTGAAAAACAGTGACGGGAAAAGCCTGCGCAAAGAGGTCGTCGGCGATATGAATATGTGGTTGAAGTCCAAGATAGGCGACCCGGAGAAGCACAAAATTCACTGATTTAGACTTGCTGGCGAGGCATCTATTTAACGTTTTTTTATAACGATAGTCAGAGTGAAATGGATTTATAAAGGCAGTGGCACCAGCGAGTGCGCCCCCTCCTTCCAATCACGGTTATGCGAACAACTAATGGAGACATAGGAATGGTAATGGAACAGGAAAGTTTAGTTGAGATTGCGATTGAGTATTTCAAGAAAGTAGATGCAGGTGATCCCAGTTATCTTGACCTGTTCTCGGAGAATGTTGATTTTTTCTTCCCCAAATTTGGTCAAGCTAAAGGAAAGGATGCATTGGTTGAGTTTGGCAATAGAATTGGTAGCTCGCTCAACAGCATCTGGCACGACATAGATGGCTTTAAGATAACGACTGCTGGCAACACTGTGATTGTCGAGGGGCAAGAAGGGGGAGTAATGAGTGATGGTACCTCTTGGCCGGACAATAATATATCCATGGGCCGTTTTTGTAGCGTATTCGAATTTACAGGCAAGCTGATAAGCCGTATGTACGTGTATGTTGACCCTGATTTTCCGAGTAGAGATGTGGCCAGGATTTCTGTATTGTCAGGGACAAATTGACAGGTGTTATATGCTCGGAGTAGAAATGGACAACATTCTAGATTTGGCAATGGAAGAGCTGAAAGGGAAATATACACCTCGTACAATCATTCTTTATGGTTCTTATGCCCGCAATGAGGCAACCGAAACCAGTGATATCGACATAGCCTGTTTCTGTGATCACCCGAGTGAACAAAAGGATGCGAGGTTATTTCACGGCATTTATCTTGATGTATGGGTTTACCCAACCGAATATCTAAGTTCAATTCCCAAAGAAGCCCTTCGCTTCGGTGACGGAAAAGTCATTTATGATACACAAGGTTTAGGAAGCAGCTACCTGGATCGCGTTAAGCAGAAGCTCGCAGATGGCAAACCGGCAACGTCGGAGGTGGACAAGACACACCTTCAACAGTGGGTAATGAAAATGCTGGAGCGTGCGCATGATAAAGACATAGATAGTCATTATCGTCGTAACTGGCTTCAGCATGATCTTCTGGAGATATATTTTGAAATGCGCGATTTGTGGTACTTAGGCTCAAAGAAAAGCTTCCATTATTTGCAGCAGCATGACCAGCCCACTTTAAATCTATTCGAGGAAATGTATAAAGAACCGTTAAATATTGATCTGTTAGCAGCCTTGGCAAAGCGGGTCATACGTATATAGATATGTCCGAGAGCAATGTACCACGTGTGAAATTTTCACTATGAGTTTGTTTAAGCGCGATTGCCTCCGGCAGCAACCAGATAGCCCAGGCGGTGCAGGAACAGTCCCAGGTCACCGCCGACATCGACCGCAACGAGCTCAGCATCAAAACCCTGGCCGATGACTCAAGCCAGGGCAGCCGCCACGCCGTGCAGGGCATCATTCAGCTGGTGCGCCAACTTGGCGAACTGGAGCGGCTGGTGCGCCAGTTCCAGCAGCATCCCGCCGCCCAGCCAACCAGCTCGGCCCTGATCAGCGGCCAGCCCCAGCTGGCCCGCTAAGCCTTCACGGAGGTAAACAAACCCCATATAAAGACCGTGCGCTAATACAAAAAAGCATGGGCCCCGTCTCGCAGGAGACGGGGCCCATCGACATCATAAGGCTGAAGTAGTATCCCTAAAATCAGGCCTAGATCCCGCAGTGCACCAAGCAGCTTATCCGCCAGCGCTGCCACCGCTTGCCCTTGCCGCGCTTTGAATGGCTGCTGCACGACACTGGATTCAACAGGGTGGCAGTCTCGATTCCACTATCCCGCCCCGATACAACTGAGCCTTGAGAGAGTTAAGTCACCCCATCACCACACCATCCCTCGCACACAACCCGCTGACCACTCAATTTATTGATCTTGCCCGAAAAATGCCCATCTCCCCCCCTAAAAAGCACCATTCGGAATCCTCCTCGACGGAGTCACCCATGAGCAAAGCCATTGGTAGAGAATAGCAGGCTGGAAGCTGCCATTCAGGGGGTAGCCTTGTCTGTTGAAATAGATAGGCAAGTGTGATCAGCTGAGCGTTATTAATAATGGTGACAGCCCTGATTTCATTGACTATGCTTTGCACTATAAAAAATCAAGGGCAAAAAAAGAAAGTCAGGCTAATACGTTCAGATACCAGAGGTTGGCTGGTAATGTCATGATTTAAGATGAGTTTTTCCGTGGTGGTGATAATGAAGGTGCTGTGTTGTGTGGAAGGAACGATTATCACCTTAGTGCCGCCTTCCATCTAATCACTTTTAGACTAAGTATTTTTCACAACTAGCACAGGAGAAAACATGGATATAAATGAGAAGAAAGAGATTGCAATAAAAGAGCTTTCCAAAACATTCAAGCTTGCAGCCGAAGGCGTAGACATCAAGATGTTTAGCAAGTTCATTGATAATATTTGGCATGAAATGCAATCTGATAAAGAACAATATGAAAGGTTTTGCATAGATTCTTGCGGGCACATTATTCATCACTCAGGAGAAAGTGGAGCGGGACCTATCGATTTCGTCAGAATATATGAGGAGAAATATGGAAAGATGCCTGATGTTTGGTTTATGGATGCAGAAGGTAATTTAGATGCTGAAAACTTCATTAAGCATATAGAGGGCAGTACTGTTTCCACTGGATGGGATTGCACACCTACACATAACTGTCTGTAAAACCCGGGGGCTTCATTTTCTATGTTTCACGATTATTTTTATTTGAACCCGAATAGAGTTATTAAGGAAGTGAAGCTTCCCGAGAAAATTGGATCGATATATATAATTGAAGATTTATACCTTGAACCAGACAGGGTCGTTTGGCTCGCAAACCAACTAAACTATAGCGGATTTAGTAATAACGCTCAATTTAAGAGATACATAGGAGAGCGGGCTACTGTTTCAGTATTGCATGAAGATCTTAAAAAAATTGTTCACTCTTTAACCAATACTTCATTGCCACTAACTGCCTTCCGACCAGTAGAAACTCTATTCACAAAGTTCAATACTTCAGACATAAAAGATATGGATGTTAGGCAATTTGTTCCACATGTGGATAATGACTCAATTACGAGCTCCTTGATATATCTTTTCGATGATAGAAACTTGGAATTTGGAGGGACTGCATTTTACAAGCATAAGCCAAGCGGCCTAAGCGTACTCCCACACTTTCCCAATGAGGAAGTGTCTAGCTTAATGAAAAAAGAAAGCTTAAATCCCTCCTTAAAAGCTGACTTTGTAAAATATATAAAGAACATAATGTACTCTGAATTAGATGTTATGGAGCGGCATCCTGGATTTACTGGACTTCCTCAATCTAGCAAGTGCTGGGAGTTATTGTACATGACAAAACCAAAGTATAACTCTCAGATTGTGTTTCCCGCGCAAATATTTCATTCACCAGTAATTCGATCTACTGAACATAGGAAGAATGAAAGGTTGACTCAAAATATTTTTTTGAGGACTAAATGACAATGGATAACTGTGTGTGCCATGTAAATAAATTCTCGACACTCTGCCCTTACATCCTCGGGTCCGTTGACTCTAAATCGCTTATCTGCAAGAAAGTTGATGCAGATAAAATGGAGGTGGCACATTTATTTCAAGTTGCTATGCAGGCCTGTAAACACATTCTAACGTCGAACCATAAAAACAAACTACTAAGTTACGCAATTTTTATTAATGGAAATCAAAAAGACACTCTCTGGCTCAAGATTGAATGGATTCATTTTATATTGAAAATTCTTTTTTCTTATGAAAATTTGCTGTTCGGTAAATTTTCTCACATAAATTACCCATCTCTTTGCATTGAATCCGACCCTGTACTATTAGTAATTAGAAAGTTCGATAAAGTGAGGGATAAGGGTTTTATAGAGGGAAGACTCCGTGCACAACAAAAACTTGCCAGGTCTAATTTAAATTTTCACAAAACTAAGCTAATCATAGATTTTACAGTAGATGACATCTCTGCAGATTTGGATACATCGCGAAAGGTCTTTAACGCTCTGAAATACGAGTTTGGCCTAACAACTAGCTCCACTGGACAAAATACTCGTTACACTCACATTTCTCAGTGAGCTAGGTGTTATGAGTCAAAGGTAAACATCCATCTTTTTAAACACCAAGAACTGCGGTGCTATCACCCTGAATGGCATAGACAAAGGGACATTAGATATCATGATGCAGTTGCATCGAGCCCTCTCGACAGATAGGCCACCGCAAGGTTCGCGGTGTAATGTGCCATCCTCTTACGATTTCAACAGCACTCTGCGGGAAATGGCGGCGACAAGAGAATGGCTGAAAACAATAGACAAGGGGGCCAAAACCCCCTCGCTATCAATAATCGGTGGAGAACATCGACATCAGCCAACAAGCCCTCTCAGCCTTAGAGCGGTAAGCAACTCATCCACCAGCACTTCCACCGGCTTGCCGGCGTTCAGCAGGTGGATTTCCGGCTGTTCGGGTGCCTCGTAGGCGGAGTCGATACCGGTAAAGTTACGAATTTCCCCCGCCCGCGCCTTCTTGTAGAGCCCTTTGGGGTCGCGCTCTTCGCACACGCTAAGGGGGGCATCGACAAAGACCTCGACAAATTCCCCTTCACCCAAGAGATTGCGCACCAGATCCCGTTCGGCACGGAACGGCGAGATAAAGGCGGTCAGGACGATAAGGCCCGCATCCACCATGAGTTTCGCCACTTCGCCGACCCGGCGGATATTCTCCTGACGGGCGGCGTCGTCGAAGCCGAGATCCCCGCACAGGCCGTGGCGCACATTGTCCCCATCCAGCAGATAGGTGTGCTTGCCCGAGGCGGCCAGCGCCTGCTCCAGGGCCCCCGCCAGGGTGGATTTGCCCGCCCCGGAGAGTCCGGTGAACCAGATCACCAGGGGCTTTTGCCCCTTCTGTTCAGAGCGGCTCTCTTTGTCGACGGCATGGGCATGCCACACAATATTGCTCATTCAAACTCCTTGCGAGGCATCAGGGCCCCAAAACGAAGAGGGTTGCGCCTTAAAACGGAAACAGCAGGGGCACCATGACGATCACTCCGAGGCTGTAGGCCAGGGAGACAGGCACCGCCAGCTTGAGGTAATCCGGCATCTTGTAGTTGCCCGCCGCATAGACCATGAGGTTGGTCTGGTAGCCGTAGGGCAGTATAAAGCTGGAGCTGGCCCCGAACAGCACCGCCAGGATGAACGGCATGGTGGAGACGTCCATGCTGAGCGCCAGCTGGTAGCCCATGGGGAAGGCCAGGGCCGCCGCGGCGTTGTTGCTCATCAGCTCGGTCAGCACCAGGGTAAACAGGTAGATGCCGATAAAGGCGATGATGGGGCTGGAGCCGTTGAATTCCCCCATCAGCCAGTCGGCAATCAACCTGGCCAGCCCGCTCTTCTCCAGCTGATCGGCGATGGCCAGCGCCCCCCCCACCACCAGCCAGATGTCCAGGGGAAAGCGGCGACGGATCTCGTCCAGGGTCAGGATGCGGGTCAGCAGCAGCGCCACCAGCATCAGCAGCAACCCCTTGAACAGCGGCACCAGATCGAACACCGACAACGCCAGCACCCCGAGAAAGCCCAGCACCACGGCGGCGCTGCGCTTGCCATCGAGCCGGGTGGAGGCTTCCAGCCCGCTCACCACCACGAACTCCCGGGAGAGTGACTTGTTGCCCGCAAACTTGGGGCCGGGGGCCAGCAGCAGGGTGTCCCCCGCGTGCAGTTCAATCTGGCCGAGGCCGCCGGTGAGCTGGGTCTCGCCCCGGCGCACCGCCAGCACCACCGCATCGAAGTGGGTACGAAACTCCGCATCCTTGATGGTCTGCCCCACCAGCCGCGAGCTGTGGCTGACGATCACCTCCACCAGATGCTGGCCGTTGAGGCGGTGCTGACCGTAGAGATCCAGCCCCTTGAGCTCCTGCAACACGCCGACGCTCTCCACGTCGCCGCAAAACAGCAGCATGTCCCCTTCGTGCAGCTCGTGTTCCGGCTGCACCGGGCAGATCACCTGGTTGCCCCGGATGATCTCGGCAAGATAGAGGCTCTTCAGGCTGCGCAGGCCGTTCTCCTTGACGCTGCGCCCGGCCATGGGGGAGCCGGGGCCCACCTTGGCCTCGAGAAAGTAGCCGGATTCCCGGCTCATCTCGGTGTCCTGTTCCGGCAGGTGACGGGCAAACAGCAGCACGGCGACCAGGCCGGTCAGCAATGTCCCCGCCCCCACCATAAAGAAGTCGAACATGCCGAGCGGCGGCGCCCCCATCTTGATGAGGAAGCTGTTGACGATGAGGTTGGTGGAGGTGCCGATCAGGGTCAGCACGCCGCCAAAGGTCGCCGCGAAGCACATGGGCAGCAGCAGCCGGGAGGGCGCATGGTTGGGATTGCGCTTGACCGCCCCCAGCATGGAGGCCACCACGGCGGTGTTGTTGACGAAGGCCGACAGGAAGGCGGTGGAGAACCACACCTTCACCAGCACCTTGTTGAAGGAGCCGGTGCCCACCAGGTTGGCGAACCAGCTCATGACCCGGGTCTTCTCCACCGCAAGCGATACCAGCAGCAGCAACACCAGGGTCAGCAGGGCGCTGTTGGTGTAACCCGCCACCACGGCGTTGATGTCCGCCAGGCCGCTCAGATAGGTGATGAGCACGGCGCCCGAGAAGAGCAGCGCCGGCCGGAGTTTGCCCTGGATCAGCAGGGCGACGAGGGCAGCCAGCAGACCCAGCACCAGGGATTGTTGCCAGGTCATGGGCTTACTCCTTGCCGGAATCGTTGCTGATGGTCAGCGCCTGCCAGTGGGGGAAGTGCTTGCGCACCAGGGCGTTGAGCTCCACTTCGAACTCGCTGTATTGCCCTTTAGCCACTTTCGCGGCCAACCCTTCCACTATCATGCCCGCGCCCACGGTGACGTTGGTCAGACGGTCGATCAGGATGAAGCTGCCGGTATCGCGGATCTCCTGGTAGGGGTCGAACGCCACCGGGTCGGTCAGGCTGAATTCGCACAGGCCGATCTCGTTGAGCTTGAGCTCGGCGGCGTCCAGCTCATCGAGCTTGTTGATCTCGATGCGGTGGCGGATGGCTTCCACCTGGCCGCGACTCTTCTTGGTGGCCAGCTTGACGTCATAGACCCGGCCCGGTTGCAGGGACTCCTCCCCCATCCAGACGATGTGGGCCAGCAGGTTTTGGGTCACCAGCGGCTTTCTGGCGGCATCCACCAGCAAATCGCCACGGCTGATGTCGATTTCATCGGTAAAGGTGACCGTGATGGCCTGACCCGGCAGGGCGTAGTCGAGATCGCCGTCGAAGGTCACGATGCGGGTCACCGTGCTCTCCTTGCCGGAGGGCAGCACCGCCAGCTTGTCGCCGACCCGCAGGATGCCGGAGGCCAAGGTCCCCGCGAAGCCGCGAAAATCGAGGTTGGGGCGATTCACATACTGCACCGGCAGGCGCACCGGGTGACGCTCCAGCTCGCGCTCCACTTCGGCAGACTCCAGCAATGAGAGCAGGGTTTCACCCTGATACCAGGCCAGCTTGTCGCTTGGGTTGACCACGTTGTCACCGTCCAGGGCCGAGACCGGCACTATGTGGATGGTGTCGACGCTCAGCTTCCTGGCGAACTCGCGGTATTCGGCACTGATGCGATCGAACACCTCCTGGCTGAACTCCACCAGGTCCATCTTGTTGACCGCCACCACGAACTGCTTGATGCCGAGCAGGCTCGCGATAAAGCTGTGGCGACGGGTCTGATCCAGCACCCCCTTGCGGGCGTCGATCAATATGATGGCCAGATCGCAGGTGGAGGCGCCGGTGGCCATGTTGCGGGTGTACTGCTCATGGCCCGGAGTGTCCGAGATGATGAACTTGCGTTTCGCGGTAGAGAAATAGCGGTAGGCCACGTCTATGGTGATGCCCTGCTCGCGCTCCGCCTGTAGGCCGTCCACCAGCAGCGCCAGATCCAGCTTCTCGCCCGTGGTGCCGAGCTTCTGGCTGTCGGACTCCAGCGCCTTCAACTGATCTTCATAGATCTGCTGGGAGTCGTGCAGCAGGCGGCCGATGAGGGTGCTCTTGCCGTCGTCCACGCTGCCGCAGGTGAGAAAGCGCAGCAGGCTCTTGTGTTGCTGGGCGTGCAGGTAGGCTTCAATGCCCTGTTCGCTGATGGCGGTCTGAATGTGGTTGTTCATGATGCGATTCCTTAGAACATTTTTTTAGAAATAGCCCTGACGCTTCTTCTGCTCCATGGAGCCGGCCTGATCGTGGTCGATGAGCCGCCCTTGCCGCTCGCTCGAGGTGGTGAGCAGCATCTCTTCGATGATCTCGGGCAAGGTGGTGGCATTGGATTCGATGGCCCCGGTCAGCGGGTAGCAGCCCAGGGTGCGGAAGCGCACCAGCTCCTGCTTCACCTCGTCTTCCGGACCTATGGGCATGCGCTCGTCATCCACCATGATCTTGATGCCATTGCGCTCCACCACCGGGCGATGGGCGGCAAAGTAGAGCGGCACTATGTCGATGTTCTCGAGATAGATGTATTGCCAGATGTCGAGCTCGGTCCAGTTGGAGAGCGGGAACACCCGGATGCTCTCCCCCTTGTTGACCTGGCTGTTGTAGACGCGCCACAGCTCCGGGCGCTGGTTCTTCGGATCCCAGCGGTGGGACTTGTCACGGAAGGAGTAGACCCGCTCCTTGGCACGGGACTTCTCCTCGTCGCGGCGGGCGCCACCGAAGGCCGCATCGAAGCCGTATTTGTTGAGCGCCTGCTTGAGCCCCTCTGTCTTCATGATGTCGGTGTGCTTGCCGCTGCCGTGCACGAAGGGGTTGATGTCCATGGCCAGGCCGTCCGGGTTCTTGTGGACGATGAGATCCAGCCCGTACTTTTTGGCGGTCTCGTCCCGGAACTTGATCATCTCCTTGAACTTCCAGTTGGTGTCCACGTGGAGCAGGGGGAAGGGGATCTTGCCCGGATAGAAGGCCTTGCGGGCCAGGTGCAGCATGACGGAGGAGTCCTTGCCGATGGAGTACATCATCACCGGATTTTCAAATTCGGCAGCCACCTCGCGGATGATATGGATGCTCTCGGCTTCCAGCTGTTGCAAGTGGGTAAGTCTTTCACGGTCCATGTCTGGGTCCTCGGTTCATTGCTATCGCGCCTGCTCGGGGCGCGGTTCTGGTTCAGTTCGGTGCCGCCTTGGCCGCACCGTCAAATCGATTCGGGTCTCGCCCTTCAGGCCAGGCTCACCAGCTTGAGTTCGTGGCGGCTCGCCTCTGCCTCGGCCCGCTCGCCCGCCTGTTCGCCAAACCAGGCGAGCTGCTGGCGCAAGGCCACCACCTCGCCGATGACGATGAGGGACGGGCTCACCGCCTGCTGGGCCAGTTCCGCCAGATCCGCCAGAGTGCCGGTCAGCACCCGCTGCCGCGCCGTGGTGCCCCGCTCTATGATGGCGATGGGGGTGGCGGCGCTTCGGCCATGGCTCACCAGCTGCTGCTGGATGTGCTCGGAGCGCATCAGCCCCATGTAGATGACCAGGGTCTGGTTGGTTGAAGCGAGCTGCTGCCAGTCGGGCTCCTTGCCCTCCTTCTGGCAGTGGCCCGTGATGAAGACGGCGCTCTGGGCATGGTCACGGTGAGTCAGCGGAATGCCCGCATAGGCGGTGGCACCGGCGGCGGCCGTGATGCCGGGCACCACGGAGAAGGGAATGCCCTCCTCTGCCAGCACTTCCAGCTCCTCGCCGCCGCGGCCGAACATGAAGGGATCCCCCCCCTTGAGCCGCACCACCCGGTTGCCCGCCCTGGCGTATTCCACCAGCAGGCGATTGGTCTCTTCCTGGGGCACGCTGTGGACCCCCGCCTTCTTGCCGACCGACACCAGGGTGGCGTCCCGGCGTACCAGATCCAGGATCTCCGGGGAGACCAGCTGGTCATAGAGCACCACTTCGGCTTGCTGAATCTGTTGCAGCGCCTTGAGGGTCAAGAGGCCAGGATCGCCGGGGCCCGCCCCCACCAATACCACTTCCCCCATTTCGGTCTGGGCCTTGTCGAGCCCCTCGTTCAGCCACTGCTCGGCCCCTTGCCAATCGGCTTTCTCGATCAGACCGGCCAGGGTGTTGGAGGCAAAGGCGCGCTCCCAGAAGCGGCGGCGATCCGAGAGGGAGGCCAGCACCCGCTTGGCCCGGCTGCGCACCCGGCCGGAGAGCTCCGCCAGACCGCCCAGATGGCGCGGCAGCAGGCTCTCGAGCCGCTCGCGCAACAGGCGCACCAGCACCGGCGCCTTGCCGCCGCTGGAGACGGCCACCATGATGGGGCTGCGATCGATGATGGAGGGGAAGATAAAGCTGGAGCGCTCGGGGTCATCCACCACATTCACAAAAAGCCCGAGCTGATTGGCGCTCTGGTAGACCAGGGCGTTGACCTCGAGGCTGTCGGTGGCCGCCACCACCAGGATCTGGCCGGCCAGATGGGCCGGCTCGAAGCGAGCCGCCACATGGGTGAAGCGACCGGCAAACTCATGGAAGTCGGGCTCGAGCTCGGGAGAGACCAGGGTCAGCCGGGCACCTGCCGCCAGCAGCAGGCGCGCCTTGCGCAGGGCAACCTCGCCCCCGCCCACCAGCAATACCGGGCGGCCTTCCAACCTGGCAAACATAGGTAAATAATCCATCAGGGCCCACTCCTAGGCATACGACGACATCTTGGGCGACTATAGGCAGGAGTCCTTATCCCTCAAAATAATAAAAAATGCTCTTTAATGCGTTTTAGTAATTAGTAAAGCCGTGCCGTGGCAAAGGGGAGCGAATGTCCTTGTGGTGGTTCGCACCAGACTCTAGGCTAGTGAAAGTGTTTCATAAGGAGCTTTACCATGAATGAGTCATTGATTGTGCTGGGGATCTTCGTGTTCCTGGTGCTGGCCACCCTGAGCGCGGGCATCAAGATAGTGCCACAGGGTTTCAACTGGACCGTGGAGCGCTTCGGCCGCTACACCCGCACCCTGACCCCGGGCCTCAACCTGCTGATCCCCTATGTGGACAGAGTCGGCCACAAGATCATCATGATGGAGCAGGTGCTGGACATCCCGGCCCAGGAGGTGATCTCCCGGGACAACGCCAACGTCACCATAGACGCCATCAGCTTCGTGCAGGTGGTGGATGCCCGCAAAGGGGCCTATGAGGTCAACGATCTCACCAGCGCCATCAGAAATCTGACGATGACCAATATGCGGACAGTGCTCGGCGCCATGGAGCTGGACGAGATGCTCTCCCAGCGCGACACCATCAACGAGAAGCTGCTGCGTACCATGGATGCCGCCACCGCCCCCTGGGGCATCAAGGTGACCCGGATCGAGATCAAGGATGTGCGCCCGCCGCTCGCCCTGGTGGAGGCGATGAACGCCCAGATGAAGGCCGAGCGCCAGAAGCGGGCCGAGGTGCTGGAGGCCGAAGGGGTGCGCCAGTCCAAGATCCTGAAAGCGGAAGGGGAGAAGCAGTCCCAGATCCTCAAAGCCGAGGGGGAACGCCAGGCCGCCTTCCTCGCCGCCGAGGCGCGGGAGCGTGCCGCCGAGGCGGAAGCCAAGGCGACCCACATGGTCTCCCAGGCCATCGCCGAGGGGGATATGCAGGCCATCAACTACTTCGTGGCCCAGAAATACACCGAGGCCCTGGCCCGCATCGGCGAAGGCCCCAACAGCAAGATCATCATGATGCCCCTGGAGGCGGGCAGCCTGATAGGTTCGGTGGCCGGCATGGCCGAGCTGTTCAACAAAGATGGCAAGGTCGGCAAGTCATGACAGCCCTGTTCGAGGGGCTGACCCACTGGCACTGGCTGGGGCTCGGCTTCGTGCTGCTGGCCATCGAGGTGCTGGGATCGGTGGGCTTCCTGCTCTGGACCGGCATCGCCGCCCTGGAGGTGGGGATCTTGCTGCTGATCTGGCCCTTCGGCTGGCAGGCACAGCTGCTGCTGTTCGCGGCGCAGTCCCTGGTGACCACCTGGGCCTGGTGGCGCTGGCAGCACAAGCGCGACCGCTCGAGCCGCGATGCGGCCGCCCCCATCAACGAGCGGATGCAGAGCTATCTGGGACGGGAGCTGACCCTGCTCGATGAGGTGAGCCAGGGGATGAGCCGGGTGCACCTGGATGACACCGTCTGGACGGTGCGCTGCAACCAGCCGCTGGCGGCGGGCAGCAGAGTCCGGGTGACGGGATATGACTCCCATATCCTGCTGGTGGAGCCGCTACCCTGAGCGGGGAGCCGTTGCCCGCAGTGGCCATAAAAAAAACGGGCCCGGCGTTACCGCCGGGCCCGTTTTTTTTATGAGGTGCAGGCTTAGTTGGCCTTGGCATCGCTCACAGCAGCTTCTGCCTTGGTGGCCACGTCAGCAGCAGCCTTCTCGACGGTAGCAGAGGCTTCGGAAGCGGCCTTCTCTACGGTAGAGGCAGCTTCGCTAACAGTTGCAGCAACGTCGGCGGCCGGAGTAGCGGCCGGAGCGGCGGCTTCTTCTTTCTGACCACAGGCGGTCAACATCAGACCCAGGATACCGGCTACCAGTACTTTGTTCATGTGCATACCCTCAAAAAAAGATGGAGAGATGGTGTCAAAAACCATCACTGTGCGTCTTCGCTCCCGGTAAAACAGCGAGCCACCGGGATCGGGAGGCGCGCGAAATATATCCCCATATGCGACCAATGAAAACGCGTATCACAATGATATTTTCTCGTTGGCTGGATAAAAAGAACTACTGCAACGACAAATGTTAATACAATACGCCTTTATTGACGCTAAATCGCACAATTAAACACCAACAAGAGAACGATTGTCAGTCAATCATTGCCATTTCAGCAGCCGTAACCGGTATCGTGAACATGCCCTCAGTCAGACAGCTTCTGACAGCTCAGCCGCCGCCCCTGGCTGTCGCTCTCTCTGGCCAGATCCAGCAGTGCCATCACCGCCAGGGCCTCCACCGCGGGCACTGGGTTGCCGGCCTCCCCCCTGATGGCGGCGCAGACACCGCGGTAGTAGGCGCCGTAATCACCAGCCTCCCCGCTCACCGCCTGCACCGAGGATTGCCCCTCCACCATGCGGCTGAGCTGACCGGGTTCGGGATCCTGGCCCCAGTTCGCCGCGGGCGGGCGCAGGCCGAGCTTGAGCTGCTCCTCCTGCACATCCATGCCGAACTTGATGAAGGATCCTTCGCTGCCGTGGATGACGAAACGCGGCATGGTGGCAGAGACCAGGCAGCTGCCGTGCAGAATGACCCGCATCTCGCCGTAACCCAGCACCACGTGGAAGTAGTCATCGCTCAGGGCGCCGGGGCGCTGGGCGGCCAAATCCGCCTGGATCCAGTCAGGCTGACCGAACAGCTGCAACGCCTGATCCAGGATGTGGGGACCGAGATCGAACCAGAGCCCGGAACCCGGGCCGCCCGCCTCGCGCCAGCGCTGACGGACCTCGGGGCGGTAGCGATCAAAATGAGATTCAAACTGGGCGATCTTGCCCAGCGCCCCTTCCGCCAGCAGGCGGCGTACCGTGAGGAAGTCTCCGTCCCAACGCCGGTTGTGGAAGATGCTGAGCAGCCGCTGCTGCTTCTCGGCCAGCTCGACGAGCGCCTCGGCTTCGGCCAGATCCAGCGCGAACGGCTTGTCGATCACCACGTGCTTGCCCGCCAGCAGGGCCTGACGGGCGATGGGGGCATGGGTATCGTTCGGGGTCGCTATCACCACCAGATCGACCGTGCTGTCGGCCAGCACCTCGTCCAGGGTGCCGACCCGGCAGCCCGGCAGCTCGGCCTGCACCTTGGCGGCATCACGGCTCACCACCCGGCGCAGGGCAAGCCCCGGGGTGCTGGTCAGGAAGGGGGCGTGGAAGGTCTGTCCTGCAAAGCCGTAACCCACCAGGGCGGCGTTGATTGTCTGACTCATGGGATTCTCCGCTGAACTGTCCAATATGATAGGCACCTGGCGACGCTGCGCCCAAAAAAGAAGGGGGCCTTAAGCCCCCGTTTCGTTCATCAGAGCACAGGATTTATGGCCTGTGCAAGCGACGTTATCCATCGACGTCGGGGCTCTGCCCCGCGCATCAAGGCTGCAGGCAGAGGCGACGACCCTGCCGCGTCATCAGCATCAGCAAGGGCGGCAGCAGCAGCCACATGTGCAGGGCCAGCTGGCTCAGGGGATCCGGCATCAACCAACCGGTGATCCCCACCAGGGCGCCGGAGCCGCTCATCTGGAACAGGCCGAGCAGGGCGGCGGCGGTCCCGGCACAGTGACCGAAGGGTGCCAGCGCCATGCCGGCGGCGGCGGCGAGTATCATGGCGAAGCCGATGCTGGAGAGGAACACCGGCCCCATCATCGCCAGCGGATGAGCCAGGTGCATGGTCAGCGTCAGCAGGATGGCCGACAGCAGCAGCACCAGCAGGCCGATGCGCAGGGTGCGTCTCGGCCCCACCCTGGCGATGAAGCGCGGTGCCAGGAAGCAGGCCAGGATGTTGAGCGCCGCGTTGGCGGTGAACCAGTAGCTGAACCCGTTCATGTCCAGACCCAGCTTCACCATCAGCTGTACCGGCGCCGCCGTGACATAGGCCAGGATCACCGCCATCGCCAGCATGCAGAGCGCCGCGTTGAACAGGAAGCTCGGGGAACGCAGCACAGGGCTGTAGCGGGACCAGCTGATGAGCGGGCCGCTGCTGCTGGTCTCCTCCGGGCGGGTCTCCGGCATCCGCCACAGCAGCCAGCTACCGACCACAACGGCATACCCGGCCATAAACCAGAAGTTGGCCGACCAGCCCGCCTTGGCGGTGAGCCAGCCACCGAGCAGGGGCGCCAGCGCCGGAATGAAGCAGATGGCGCCGTTCAGGTAGGAGATCATCTGACCGCTCTTCTTGGGGCCATAGCTGTCACGCACCACAGAGAAGGCGGCGACCGAGGTGGCACAGGCACCGAAGCCTTGCAGCACCCGCGCCAGCATCAGCTCGCCGAGGCTCGCCGCAAAACCGGCGGCCAGGGCGCTCAGGCCATAGAGCAGCACACCGCCAAGGGCGATGGGCTTGCGCCCGTAGCGATCGGCGAGCGGCCCCACCAGCAGCTGACCCAGCCCCATGCTGAACAGGAACCAGGTGATGGTGCCCTGCATCAGGGTCACTTCGGCCCCCAGCTGCTCGGCCATCTGCGGGATGGCGGGCAGATAGATGTCGATGGCCAGCGGGCTGAACAGCACCAGGAGTACAAGCAGAAGAATCAATGGCATCAGTCACCTCAAGCCCTAGGGGGAAAATCGATTGGTGCGCGAGTCTACTGACTCAGAGTAATGAATTGAAATGGTATTTAATCACTTCGGTTATTCCCATGAGGAAACATGTATTTTATCCACCTCTCTGCACTACCATGGCGACCCACATCCGGTGCCGGATTGCAGGCAATTGGCGCTTTTACTAAACCCCTGCCCCGCATAGAATGCGCAGATTATTTTTGCGGAGGTGCGTGATGAACAAGCTTGTCCTGGCAACAGGGAACCAGAAAAAGGTGAAGGAATTGGCCGCCATGCTGGCCGATATGAAGATCCAGGTGATCCCACAGAGCGAGTTTGCGGTCTCCGATGCCGACGAGACCGGCACCACCTTCGTCGAGAATGCCATCATCAAGGCACGCCACGCCGCCCGCATCACAGGCCTGCCCGCCGTCGCCGACGACTCAGGCCTGGAAGTGGACCTGCTGCACGGTCGCCCAGGCGTCTACTCCGCCCGCTTTGCCGGCGCCGGTGCCAGCGACAAGGAGAACATCGACAAGCTGCTGGCCGAGCTGCAAGGCGCCCCCGACTACCTCAAGAGCGCCCGCTTCTGGTGCGTGCTGGTCTATATGCGCCACGCCGACGATCCCACCCCCATCATCTGCCAGGCGAGCTGGGAGGGGATGATCATCGACGAGCCCCGCGGTCAGCACGGCTTTGGCTATGATCCCGTGTTCTTCGTGCCGGATCACGACTGCACCTCGGCCCAGATGCCGGCGGAGCTCAAGAACCAGCTCAGCCATCGCGGCCAGGCCCTGGCCAAGCTCAAGGCGGCGCTGGCCGCGGCGCACTGAGACCCGACCGGGCGCCGGGATACGCCGGCACGCATTTCATCTACAATGGGGGCCACCCGACCGGCCCCCATTTTGATTTTTTGAATACTGGAAACACCATGCTGCAACTGCCGCCCCTCTCCCTCTATATCCATGTGCCCTGGTGCGTCCAGAAGTGCCCCTACTGCGACTTCAACTCTCACGCCCAGAAGGGGGAGCTGCCCCACCTCGAGTACGTGGCCGCCCTGCTGGAGGATCTGGATAAGGATCTGCACTGGGCCCAGGGGCGCCCGCTCTCCTCCATCTTCATCGGCGGTGGTACGCCGAGTCTGCTCTCCGTGGAGGCCATGCAGGCTCTGCTGGACGGGGTGCGTGGGCGCATCGCCCTGACTCCGGACTGCGAGATCACCATGGAGGCCAACCCGGGCACGGTGGAGGCGGACAAGTTCGCCGGCTTCCAGCGAGCTGGCATCAACCGCATCTCCATCGGGGTGCAGAGCTTCCAGCAGGAAAAATTGACCCGCCTCGGCCGCATCCACGGCCCGGAAGAGGCGCGCAAGGCCGCCGAGCTGGCCCATGCCATATCGCTTCCCACCTTCAACCTGGATCTGATGCACGGCCTGCCGGATCAGAGCCTGGAGGACGCCCTCTATGATCTGCAGCAGGCCATCGACTGCGCGCCGCCGCATCTCTCCTGGTATCAGCTCACCATAGAGCCGAACACGGCGTTCGCCTCCAAGCCCCCCAGGCTGCCGGAGGACGACACCCTGTGGGACATCTATGAGCAGGGCCACGCCATGCTCACCGCCCAGGGTTATCAGCAGTACGAGATCTCGGCCTACGCCAAGGCGGGCTACCAGTGCCGCCACAACCTCAACTACTGGCGCTTTGGCGACTATCTGGGCATAGGCTGCGGCGCCCACGGCAAGGTGACGGATCTCGCGAACCAGCAGATCCTGCGCACCGCCAAGGTGAAACACCCCAAGGGGTATCTGGACCCTGCCCGCCCCTATCTGGACAGCCAGTGGCAGGTGAGCGCGGACGATCTGCCGCTGGAGTACTTTATGAACCGGTTCAGATTGTTTGAACCGGCTCCCAAGGCGGAGTTCGAGGCCTATACCGGGCTGCCGCTGGAGCGGGTGGAGACCATGCTCGCTGTTGCCCAGACCAAGGAGCTTATCGAAGACCTGGGAGAGTGCTGGCAGCTGACCTCCCTAGGCCATCGCTACCTGAACGTGCTGCTCGAGCTCTTTATGGACGAATGAGGTAACCGCCTTTAACCAGATGGAACACAAGCGGGGCGCCATGAGCGCCCCGCTTGTTTTGGTTCTAAGAACCTGTTCACGGTCTGTCGCGGGAGGCTGTCAGCAAGGTGAAGAGCAGCGCAGGAACCGGAGTGTGTAAGTACACATGAGGATTCCGAGCAGCACATGAGCCTTGATCACGGCCTCGCAGCAAGATCGTGGACAGGTTCCAAAGCAGAAACCCGCTCAACAGCAGACGCGCATCATCTGCTGTTGACCGGGCTCCCACCGCTTGCCGTGCTTGGCCTTGCGCTGGTAGCTCCCCTTGCCCTTCTTGCTTGGCTCGACCCTGGCCTGGAACAGGGGGGAGGTCACCAGTGCCTTGAGGTGGTTGTCCTGGATGATGCCGCGCTGATGATCGTGGACGGGTTCAGTGGTGGCGAAGGCCACCTTCTTCTTGGCCATGCTGGCTCCTTTGCTGTGATGGTAATGAATGGCGCGTTGCCGAACGAGAGGCCGGGAAGGCAGCTCAGGACGGCGAAAAAACGCACCGATTGTGCGCCTCTTGCCGCCCGCCTGCAAGGGCTCAGGTCGGGTGATAGACGACCCGTACCAGGCCGCTTGGCAGCACGGTGCTGGACACAGGGACCAGGCGCCCGGGCAGGGCTTGCGTCCACAGGGAAACGCCGGCCCCCAGGGTGACCGGCACCCAGAACAGGGTCAGCTCGTCCACCAGCGCGGCCTGCAGGCCCTGCCTCACGACCTCGCCACCGTCCAGATAGATGTGGCGCGCCCCCTGCTGCCCCAGCTCGCTCAGCACCTGCGCCAGCGCCCCCTGCCGGAAAGAGACATGGGCACGGGGCGTGGCGGGCCTGTGGGTCAGCACAGTCACAGGTTTGTCGCCATAGGGCCACTCGGGAAAGCCGAGCACGGTTTCATAGCTGTTGCGCCCCATCAGCAGCAGATCGGCGCTGGCCATCAGGGCGCTGTAGCCGGTCTCCTCCTGGGAGTCGCCGCCATAGGGGGTGAGCCAGTCAAGATCCCCGCCCTCCCCCGCGATAAAGCCGTCGAGGGAGAGGGCGAGGAAGGCAGAGACCCTGGGCCGGTGCAGCTCAGTGCTCATGGTCGTGATGCTCGTGACGGGAGGGGGCGCCGGACTCCAGGGTCTCCAGGATGGCGCAGTGCTCCGCCGAGCGGGGGCCACCGCAGCAGATGTCGGAGAGCGCCTTCAGGTTCTCCCGAAAGCGGGTCAGCTCCAGGATCTTCTGCTCTACCTGTTCAAGCTTGGTGTCGGCCACCGCCTTTACCTCCTGGCAGGTCACCCGCGCCTTGTTGGTGTCGAGGGCGAGCAGCTCGCCTATGTCCGCCAGGGAGAAACCCACCGACTTGGCGCGGATGATGAACTCCAGCCGCCGCCTGTCCTGCTCCCCATAGAGGCGGTAGCCAGACTCGTTACGGATCCCCGGCGAGATGAGGCCGTTCTTCTCGTAAAAGCGCAGGGTGTCCGCCTTCACCCCGCACGCCTTGGCCAGTTCCCCGATCCGATACATAACCCTCTCCCCGACATGGCATAGCGCCCAAAATGGTACTCAATATAAACCGGCTTCCACTATCGCCCCTTTGCCCGACGATTGCCAGCCAAAGGCAGGAAAGCAGTAGACAACCCGGGCGATCCCGCCCCTTGGCCCTCAAAACACTGAAAAGACAAACGTTTCACAAAAAATCACCAGAAAACGTTTAACACCGCACCGCACAAGGCTTTGTCTCTTTAAAAAATCCACCACGGGTCACATTTTTTGTGTAGAATACGCGCCCACAAGAGAGCGTCGCGTCAAGCGGGCATTTCCTAAAACGCTTTTGCCAACCCCCGGCTCCCCGGGCGAGAGTGGTTTGCGAAATCCCCCACTTCCATTTATTTGGGGACTCTCTGTGTTGAGCCTCGCCTCCCATGGAACGGTCCCCGTTATGCTGAGGACGATAGTGTGATGGAACAAGCTCGACCCATTCGCCGTGCGCTGCTGAGTGTGTCTGACAAGACTGGCATCCTGGAATTTGCCAAGGCACTCAACGAGCGTGGCGTGGCCCTGCTCTCCACCGGTGGAACCGCCAAGCTGCTGGCCGACGCGGGCCTGCCGGTGACCGAGGTCTCCGACTACACCGGCTTCCCCGAGATGATGGACGGCCGGGTCAAGACCCTGCACCCCAAGGTGCACGGTGGCATCCTCGGCCGCCGCGACCTGGATGACGCCATCATGGCCCAGCACGCTATCTCCCCCATCGACATGGTCGTCGTCAACCTCTATCCCTTCGCCGCCACCGTGGCCAAGCCAGGTTGCACTCTGGAAGACGCCGTCGAGAACATCGACATCGGCGGCCCGACCATGGTTCGCTCCGCCGCCAAGAACCACAAGGACGTCACCATAGTCGTCAAGGCGGCCGATTACGGCCGGGTGATCGCCGAGATGGATGGCAACGGCAACAGCCTGACCCTGGCTACCCGCTTCGATCTGGCCATCGCGGCCTTCGAGCACACCGCCGCCTACGACGGCATGATAGCCAACTACTTCGGCACCCTGGTCCCCTCCTATGGTGACAACAAGGAGGGTGACGCCGAGTCCCGCTTCCCGCGCACCTTCAACGCCCAGTTCATCAAGAAGCAGGACATGCGCTACGGCGAGAACAGCCACCAGGCTGCCGCCTTCTACGCCGAAGAGCTGGCCGCACCGGGCTCGGTGGCCAGCGCCATCCAGTTGCAGGGCAAGGCGCTCTCCTACAACAACATCGCCGACACAGACGCGGCGCTGGAGTGCGTGAAGGAGTTCGCCGAGCCGGCCTGCGTCATCGTCAAGCACGCCAACCCCTGTGGCGTTGCCATAGGTGACGACCTGCTGGGTGCCTACGATCGCGCCTACCAGACCGACCCCACCTCCGCCTTTGGCGGCATCATCGCCTTCAACCGCGAGCTGGATGGTGCCACCGCGGCGGCCATCGTCGCCCGCCAGTTCGTCGAGGTGATCATCGCCCCCAGCATCAGCCAGGCGGCCCGCGAGGCGGTCGCCGCCAAGCAGAACGTGCGTCTGCTCGAGTGCGGCCAGTGGACTGCCCCGGCCCAGGGCTTTGACCTCAAGCGCGTCAACGGCGGCCTGCTGGTGCAGGAGCGGGATCACGGCATGGTCACCCTGGGGGATCTCACCGTGGTCAGCCAGCGTCAGCCCACCGAGGCCGAACTCAAGGACCTGCTGTTCTGCTGGAAGGTCGCCAAGTTCGTCAAGTCCAACGCCATCGTCTACGCCAAAGACGGCCAGACCATAGGCGTGGGTGCCGGCCAGATGAGCCGGGTCTACTCCGCCAAGATCGCCGGCATCAAGGCCGAGGATGAAGGGCTGACCGTCGCGGGCTCCGTCATGGCCTCCGACGCCTTCTTCCCGTTCCGCGACGGCATAGATGCCGCCGCTGCCGCGGGCATCTCCTGCGTCATCCAGCCAGGTGGCTCCATGCGTGACAACGAGGTGATCGAGGCCGCCAACGAGCACGGCATGTGCATGGTGTTCACCAACATGCGCCATTTCCGTCACTGATGAGTCAGGGCCGCCACTGGCGGCCCTTTTGTTGTCTCTTTTCAACTGACTATTTTCAACCGCTGCCCCAAGCGGTTATCACAAATAGAAGCGAGCGATACGATGAAAGTACTGATCATTGGCAACGGCGGCCGTGAGCACGCCCTGGCCTGGAAGGCCAAGCAATCCCCCATGGTGACCCGGGTGTTCGTCGCCCCCGGCAATGCCGGTACCGCCCACGAGGGCAGCATAGAGAACGTCGCCATCGAAGCGACCGACATCCAGGCCCTGCTGGCCTTCGCCAAGGCCCAGCAGATCGGTCTCACCATAGTCGGGCCGGAAGCGCCCCTGGTGAAAGGGGTGGTGGATGCCTTCCGTGCCGAAGGGCTCGCCATCTTCGGCCCGACCGCCGCCGCCGCCCAGCTGGAGGGCTCCAAGGCCTTCGCCAAGGACTTCCTGGCGCGCCACGCCATCCCCACCGCCGAGTACCAGAACTTCACCGAGGTGGAGCCGGCGCTGGCCTACCTGCGCGAGAAGGGTGCCCCCATCGTCATCAAGGCTGACGGTCTGGCGGCAGGCAAGGGCGTCATCGTCGCCATGACCCTCGAAGAGGCGGAAGCGGCAGTGCGCGACATGCTCTCCGGCAATGCCTTCGGCGACGCAGGTGCCCGTGTGGTGATCGAGGAGTTCCTGGACGGGGAAGAGGCGAGCTTCATCGTCATGGTGGACGGCGAGCACGTGCTGCCCATGGCCACCAGCCAGGATCACAAGCGGGTGGGCGACGGCGACACCGGCCTCAACACCGGTGGCATGGGGGCCTACTCCCCGGCGCCCGTGGTGACAGATGCGGTGCATCAAAAAGTGATGGAGCAGGTGATCATGCCGACGGTGCGCGGCATGGCGGCCGAGGGCAACGTCTACACCGGCTTCCTCTACGCCGGCCTGATGATCGATGCCGAAGGCAACCCCAAGGTGATCGAGTTCAACTGCCGCTTCGGCGACCCCGAGACCCAGCCCATCATGCTGCGGATGCGCTCCGATCTGGTGGAGCTCTGCCTGGCCGCCTGTGCCGGCAAGCTGGATCAGGTCGAAGCCATCTATGATCCCCGCGTCGCCATCGGCGTGGTGCTGGCGGCGGGCGGTTACCCCGGTGACTACCAGCAGGGCAAGCCCATCAGCGGCCTGCCGGTGGAAGAGGCGAGCGGCGAGAAGGTATTCCATGCCGGCTCCCAGCTGGCAGGAGACACCATAGTCACCGCCGGTGGCCGCGTGCTGTGCGCCACCGCGCTGGGTCACACCGTCGCCGAGGCGCAGCAACGCGCCTACCAGCTGGCGGGTCGCATCCAGTGGGACGGTGTCTTCTACCGCAAGGACATCGGCTGGCGCGCCATCGAGCGCGAGCAGGCCAGATAAAGGCCGCCTCCCCCACCGAACACAAGGGCCTGCGGGCCCTTTTTGCTGCCTGGACCACCGGGAACCACCCTGCCGGCCCCAGACTTCCCCCCAGCCCGGCATGGGGGTGGCTGGCGGCATCCATCCCTTGGCACCGCTCGCCGCCTCGGGTCCACGGCCCCGGGTTGCCGCCTGTTTCCGCTCCCGGCTCATCCCCTTCTGACTACATATGTACAGCACAATGCACACATTTCGTCACAATTGGTCGCACTTTCCCCATACAATTGCCCCGCTTTCATGGCATCATGCTGTATGATACCGCACTCAAATGAGTGCCATAAGAACCTGCAATCTCGTCGTCTCATAAGGAAATCCCATGTTGAAAACTGTGCGTCCCCTGCTGCTGCCCCTGATGTTTGGCCTGATGACCCTGCCCGCCATGGCCGGCGATCTGGAGCAGCCGATGAAGAAGATCGGCTTCAACTACAAGCAGGCCGTCAAGGCAGATGATGCGGCCACCATGGAGAAACACATCAAGGAGATGAAGGCTCAGCTCGATGTGGCCAAGGAGAGAAATATGCCGGCTGCCAAGAAGGAGAAGTTCCTCGAGGGCATGAACAAGGTGCAGAGCGAGCTGGATGCCAGCCTGGCGGCCCTGCAGGCCGGTGATCAGGAGAAGGCCCAGGCCCACCTGGCCAAGGTCAACGACCTGAAGAAGGAGTACCACCAATATGCCAAGCAGAAAGGCTGATCCCTTCCACTGGGATGGTCTGGTCCGCCTCACCCACTGGGGTGTGGCAGCGGTCTGCATCGGCAACCTCTGGCTCAACGAGGCGGGCGAGGAGTGGCATGAGTGGCTGGGCTATGCCGCCATGGCCCTGATCGGCTTGCGCCTGCTGTGGGGGCTCACCCTGGCACGGGGCCATGCCCGCCTGAGCGCCCTGATCCCGAGCCGGGACGATTTCCGCCAGCAGGCGGTAGCGCTGCGCGAGCGCGCCCCCGCGGCGCCCGGCCATCACGGCAGCGGCAAGCTGGCGGTCTGGGTACTCTGGCTGCTGGTGCTGGCGACCGCCGGCAGCGGCTGGTTCCAGAACACAGAGACCGGCTTCGAGCTGGGAGCAGACGACTGGCACGAATGGTGTACCTGGGCGCTGCAGGCCATGATAGCCCTGCACCTGTGCGCCATCGTCTACACCTCCTGGCGTCAGCGCAGCAACCTGGTGACCCGCATGCTGCCCCGCCGCCGGCGCAGGGTGTCGCAGCACCAGCAGGAACCCCATTCCTGAAGCAGACGGGCACCATTGTGCCCGTCTTCCCTTCCCGCCGGTCCGGCCGCAAGGCCATATCAGCCTGGCGACCGCACCGGTTTATCCCCCTCAACGGCGTGACGCCTCCTCCCTCTTTTGCCACGCCGCCATGAAAGCATTTTCATTCACACTTCTTAACTAATCCCGGCTGTACGATTTTCAATCCCCTCGATTTCATGAATGCTACAGAGCCGAACGAGGTTGTTTGTGGTCCGTTCGACATGATGACAGTGAGACGTCAATAACAAGATCGAAGGGAAAATCGTCATGCACAACACAGTGTTTCGAACCGCCGTGCTCGCCGCGGTGCTGGGCTCATTCAGCCACACAGCCGCCGCCGAAGGGGTCATGGTCCACCTGTTCCAATGGAAGTTCAACGACATCGCCAACGAGTGCGAGACAGTGCTCGGTCCCAAGGGATTCGGCGGTGTCCAGATCACCCCGCCCGCCGAGCACAAGCAGGGGAGCCAGGTCTGGTGGACCGTCTACCAGCCAGTCAGCTTCAAGAACTTCAACAGCTTCGGCGGCAGCGAGGCGGAACTCAGGAGCATGATCACCCGCTGCAACGCGGCCGGGGTCAAGGTCTATGCGGACGCCGTCTTCAACCAGCTGGCCTCGGGCACCGGAACCGCCACCGGCGGCGGCAGCTACAACTCGGGGCAGTATCAGTATCCCCAGTTCGGCTACAACGACTTCCACCACAGCGGTGACATCACCAACTACGGCGACAGCAACAACGTCTGGAACGGCGCCCTCTACGGCATGCCGGATCTCAATACCGGCTCTCCCTACGTACAGGATCAGATCGCCACCTACATGAAGACCCTGCTGGGTTGGGGCGTGGCAGGCTTTCGTATCGATGCGGCCAAGCACATGGCTCCCGGCGAGGTGAAGGCCATTCTCGACAAGGCAGGCAGCCCCAAAGCCTACCTGGAGGTGATAGGTGCCGGGGGAGAATCGGCGGACATCCAGCCGGGTCGCTACACCTATATCGATACCGTCACCGACTTCAAATACGGCACGGATCTGGCCGCCAACTTCAACGGCCAGATCAAGAACCTCAAGACCCTCGGCGAGAGCTGGGGCCTGCTCCCCTCCAACAAGGCCTTCGTCTTCGTGGTCAACCACGACCGCGAACGCGGCCACGGCGGTGGCGGCATGCTCACCTTCATGAGCGGTGCCCGCTATGAGCTGGCCAACACCTTCATGATGGCCTGGCCCTATGGCTGGAAGCAGGTGATGTCGGGCTATCGCTTCGAGAACATGGGTACTTATGAAACCGACAAGGGGGCGCCGGGCAGCACGCCCTGCACAGACGGCCAGTGGAACTGCGAGCAGCGTCGCCCGACCATCATGAACATGGCCCTGTTCCACAACAGGACCGAAGGCCAGCCAGTCAGCAACTGGTGGGACAACGGCAACAACCAGATAGCCTTCGGTCGGGGAGACAAGGGCTTCGTCGCCATCAACAACGAGAGCGGCAGCCTGGTGGCCTCGGTGCAGACCGGCCTGCCGGCGGGCGAGTACTGCAACCTCCTGGGGGGCAATGACTACTGCAGTGGTGGTTATGTCACCGTCGACGGCAGCGGCAAGGCCAGCCTGAACGTGCCCGCCATGAAGGCGGCTGCCATCATCGCCGGCTGCACCAAGGCCAGCCCCTGCGGCGGCAGCGCCCTGCCGGGCAACAAGTTCAGCAGCATGAACCTGCGCGGCACCCATAACGCCTGGGGCAACACCCCCATGACAGTCGATGCCAACCGTGTCTGGTCCGCCACCCTGACCCTGACCGGCAGCGGTGACGCCACCGGCGCCCAGCGCTTCAAGTTCGACGTCTTCGGCAACTGGACCGAGAACTACGGTGACAACGAAGGGGACGGCATCGCCGACAAGGGCAGCAGCAAGGATATCCTGGTCAGCGGGACGGGCAGCTACCGCATCACCCTGAACGAAGGGGATCTGCGCTATACGGTGACCCCCCTCGCCAGCAACCAGGCACCGGTCGCCGCCCTCTCCCCCAAGGTCCTCAGCGTCAAGACGGGAGAGAGCGTGGTGTTCGATGGCTCCGCCTCCACCGATGATGAAGGCGTGGCGAGCTACAGCTGGTCCACCGGGGGCAGCGCCCCCACTGAGACAGTCCAGTTCGATACCCCGGGCTCCCATGTTGTCACCCTGACAGTCACCGATGCCGAGGGGCTGACCGCCAGTGCCAGCGCCACCGTGACAGTCACCGACAGCAACGGTGCCTACAACAGCGTGCTGCCCACCCTGCACCTGCGCGGCACCCCCAATGCCTGGGGTTCGCTGGCCATGACCTTGGTTGCCGACAATCAGTGGGAGGCATTGGCCACCTTCGACGGCCAGGCCAACCAGCGCTTCAAGTTCGACGTCAAGGGAGACTGGACCCAGAACTACGGCGACACCAACAAGGATGGCGTGGCCGAGCTGGGGGGCGCCGACATACTGACCCCGGTCAGCGGCCAGTACCGGGTGCGCTTCAACGACCAGACCCTGCAATACAGCCTGACCCCGGTCAGCGTCGGCTATGACAGTAATATCGCCAGCCTCAACATCCGTGGCACCACCAATGGCTGGGGTACCACCCCCATGACGCTGGTGGGGGATCACCAGTGGCAGGCCGGCGTCACCTTCACCGGCAGCGGAGATGGCAACGGCAGCCAGCGCTTCAAGTTCGACGTCAAGGGTGACTGGACCCAGAACTACGGCGACACCAACAAGGACGGTGTGGCCGAGCTGGCCGGGGCAGACATCACCACGGCGGCGGTCGGCGCCTATGTGGTGCGCTTCAACGACCAGACACTGACCTACAGCCTGAGCGCCCAGTAAGGCTGGACACACGCCCAGGGCATTGAGCCCCGGCGCTGAACCAGGCCTCCCGCCATCGGCGGGAGGCCTTTTTCATGGCCCCATGACCGGTTCCCCGCCAGCCCGTCGGCAGGCATACTGATCCTTCATCCCCGTGCAGGAGCGCATATGAAACTATTGGAAACCCTCAAGGCCGAGGGACGGATCGAAGAAGCCCGCCAGCACGGCCTGCTGCAACTCATCGAGCACCCGCAACACGCCGAACTGCATTATGAAGTGGCCAGCCTGCACGACATGCAGGGGCGCGAGGCCCAGGCCATCCCTCTCTACCAGAAGGCCATCAGGCTGGGACTGGGTGAGGCCTCCTTGCGCGGCGCCTGGCTCGGCCTTGGCAGCTCCTATCGCTGCACCGGGCAATATGCCGAGGCGCTGGCCACTTTCGACGAGGCCCTGGCCCGCTTTCCGGATGCCACCGAGTTCAGGGTGTTCCGTGCCATGACCAGCTACAACCTGGGGCACCACAAGGAGGGGATGGAGACCTTGCTGGGGGTGCTGGCCGAGACGACCGCAGATCCTGCCCTCGTCCCCTACAGGCGCGCCATGGCACTCTACGCCGCCGATCTGGACCGCCGCTGGTGAACGCCAGAAACGACAAAGCCGCTCATGATGAGCGGCTTTGTCTGAATGTGGTGGCCCCTGCCCGACTTGAACGGGCGACCAATCGATTATGAGTCGACTGCTCTAACCAACTGAGCTAAGGGGCCAGAATCTTGGTTTTGCGGCGTGGATTATAGGGGATGTGAGATAAACCGTCCATAGGCAGATCAACCACTTGGCGAGTTTTTGTCCACTAATCCGCTAATCTTTTGCACCCAGGCTGCCGGATAAAACAAAGCCCCGCATGGCGGGGCTTTTGAGACAAGTTCAGGCGGTGCCTCAGGACTATTCGTCCAGGAAGCTGCGCAGCACTTCCGAGCGGCTCGGGTGGCGCAGTTTGCGCAGTGCCTTGGCTTCGATCTGACGAATACGCTCACGGGTGACGTCGAACTGCTTGCCCACTTCCTCGAGGGTGTGGTCAGTGTTCATGTCGATACCGAAACGCATGCGCAGCACCTTGGCTTCGCGAGCGGTCAGGCCGGCCAGCACTTCGCGGGTGGCGTTGCGCAGGCTCTCGCTGGTCGCCGCATCCGCCGGCAGGGCGAGCGTGGTATCTTCGATAAAGTCGCCCAAGTGGGAATCTTCATCATCACCGATGGGCGTCTCCATGGAGATGGGCTCCTTGGCGATTTTCAGTACCTTGCGGATCTTGTCTTCCGGCATGCCCATGCGCATGGCCAGCTCTTCCGGGTTCGGTTCGCGACCCATCTCCTGCAGCATCTGGCGGGAGATTCGGTTGAGCTTGTTGATGGTCTCGATCATGTGCACCGGAATACGGATGGTACGGGCCTGATCCGCGATTGAGCGGGTAATGGCCTGACGGATCCACCAGGTGGCATAGGTCGAGAACTTGTAGCCACGACGGTATTCAAACTTGTCCACCGCCTTCATCAAACCTATGTTGCCCTCCTGGATCAGATCCAGGAACTGCAGACCACGGTTGGTGTACTTCTTGGCGATGGAAATAACCAGACGCAAGTTGGCCTCGACCATCTCTTTCTTCGCACGGCGGGCCTTGGCCTCACCAATGCTCATGCGACGGTTGATGTCCTTGATCTGGGCGATGGACAGACCGGTCTCTTCTTCGATCTGCTGCAGCTTGCCGATGGAACGCAGCACTTCTTCGTCCATCTCGAGCAGACGGGGAGACCAGGCCTTGCCAGCCTGCTTCTGGTATTCAAACCAGGCAGTCTCGCACTCGTTGTTGGTGAAGGCAGCGACGAAGGTCTTCTTCGGCATCTTGGCCTGCTCAACGCAGAGCTTCATGATGATGCGTTCCTGCACGCGAACCCGCTCCATCATCTCCCGCATGTTGTTGACCAGGCGATCGAACTGCTTGGGCATCAGGCGGAATTGACGGAACACATCGGCCAGCTGGGCGATGGCAGCCTGGGTGTCGTCGTGGGCGCGACCATTCTTCTGAATGGAGAGACGGGTGACTTCGTACTGGGCACGCAGCTCGCCGAACTTCTCGCGGGCGACTTCCGGATCCGGACCACCGTCCCCGTCGTCGTCGGAGCTGTCGCCGTCTTCGTCTTCATCCTCGTCTTCATCTTCGTCTTCGTCAGCGAGATCGTCTTCACTGAGTTCGGAGCCGATGTGAGTGGCGGTCGGCGCCACGTCGTCCGCTTCGTTCGGATCGATAAAGCCGGAGATGATGTCGGACAGGCGCAGTTGCTCGGCTTCGTACTTGTCGTACTGTTCGAGCAGGTAAGTGATGGCTTCAGGGTACTCGGCAACGGAGCTTTGTACCTGATTGATACCGTCCTCGATCCGTTTGGCGATGTCGATTTCGCCTTCACGGGTCAGCAGTTCGACGGTGCCCATTTCCCGCATGTACATGCGGACGGGATCGGTCGTGCGACCAATCTCAGATTCAACAGATGCCAGAGCCTGGGCCGCTGCTTCGGCAGCGTCCTCATCGGCGGTACCACCTTCGGCCATGATCAGATCATCGGCGTCCGGGGCGTTTTCCACTACCTGGATACCCATATCGTTGATCATCTGGATGATGTCTTCGATCTGGTCAGAGTCGACAATGTCTTGCGGGAGGTGATCGTTCACCTCGGCATAGGTCAGGTAGCCCTGTTCTTTACCTTTGGCAACGAGGAGTTTAAGCTGAGACTGCGGGGTTTGCTCCATAGAACTCATCCGGTTGGTGTTGCTAGGTTGCGCGTACAGTGCGCTGCTGCGCAAATAGCCAATTCTAATAGAAAACCGCCAGACATGCTATGTCTGGTTGCGGCGTCGGTCATGAGAAACCCCTGCCCGCAGTATTGTCGGGGCCAGGCGGTTATAAAATGTTTGCTTTTAATCCCGTCGATTCGGGCAACGGTATTCATATTGGGACTAATCACTCAAATATCAAGCCCCGCTCTCATTTCTTTTCTCAATCTGTACCTCTCTGATCAGCATCATCAACTCCTGTGTTTCCTCAGAGCTTAGCCCTTCCTGAGCCACCTTGGCCTGCAATTCTTCGATTCGTTGCTTCAGAAACTGGTTGATGAAACCGACGAAGGTATCCTGCAATTCTCCCAGAATATCCGGCTCCTGGTCGAGCTTGATCTCTTCAAACAGGTCGTGCATGGCCAGCTGAGCCAGGATTTCCCCCTCCTTGGTACCGCGCCAGTGCTCCAGCAGGATGCCGGTAGTGATCCCTGGCTGAGTCAGGATCTGCTGATGCAGCTGCAACAGGAACTTGATGCCCTGCACCCGCAGCCCAGCCAGTTCCGGCATGGCCGGCAGTTCGGCCGTCACCGCCGGATATTGCACCATCAGAGCCAGTGCCCGGCGAATGGGGGTCAGTTTGGCAGCCTTGGGCTTGCTGACTTCCCCCTTGGGCTGGCTATTGCGGGCAAACAGCTCGGCGATCCGCAGCTTGTTCTCCCCCCAACGCATCATGCTGGAGAGCCGGGTGATCAATCCTTCCCGGGTAAAGCCCTCCGGCACGCGGCGGATCAGTTCGGCAGCCTTGTTGGCCACTTCAAACTTGCCCGCCTCGCCAGAGAGGGCGGCATCACGCCCGAGACGCTCGAACATGAAATCGGCGAAGGGCTGGGCCTCGTCCAGCAAGGCCTCAAACCCCTCCTTGCCGATCTGGCGGACCAGAGAGTCGGGATCCTCCCCATCGGGCAGGAACACGAATTTGAGTTCGCGCCCGTCCTGCAGATGGGAGAGTGCGTTGTCCAGCGCTCGCCAGGCCGCCTCACGACCGGCGTTGTCGCCATCGTAACAGCAGACCACCTCGGCCGTGGTGCGAAACAGGGTGTGGATATGGTCGCTGGTGGTGGCGGTGCCCAGCGCGGCAACCGCATAGTCGATGTCGTACTGACCGAGCGCCACCACGTCCATGTAGCCTTCCACCACCAGGATCCGGCGAGGATCCTTGTGTGCCTGCTTCACCTCGTAGAGGCCGAACAGTTCACGTCCCTTGTGGAAGATGGGGGTTTCAGGGGAGTTGAGATACTTGGGAGTGCCATCCCCCAGCACCCGGCCACCGAAGCCGATGACCCGACCCCGCTTGTCACGGATGGGGAACATGATGCGATCGCGGAAACGATCATAGCTGCCAGGGCCGCTGTCTCGGGGGATCAACATGCCGCCGGAGATAAGCAACTGCTCGTGATCCCGGCTGGCCCCGAAACGGCGCCTCACCTGATCCCAGTCTCCCGGGGCATAGCCTATGTTGAAGCGCTTGACCACTTCCCCGGTCAGGCCACGCCCTTTGAGGTACTCCACCGCATGGGGAGCGCTCTTCAGGTTGCTTTCGTAGAAGCGGGCGATCTGGTTCATCAGCTCGAACAGATCCTTGCTGACGGCGGGTTGGGCACTGCCAGAACCGCCCAGGCTCTGCTCGCGAGGCACCTGCATGCCCTGCATGCTGGCGAGTTCTTCGATGGCGTCCGGGAATTCGAGTCCGTCGTACTCCATGACAAAGCCGATGGCATTGCCGTGAGCACCGCAACCGAAGCAGTGGTAGAACTGCTTCTCCTGACTGACGGTGAAAGAGGGGCTTTTTTCGTTATGAAAAGGACAACAAGCCTGATAGTTCTTGCCAGCCTTCTTCAGCCGCACTCGCGAGTCGATCAGCTCGACTATGTCTGTGCGTACGAGCAGATCATCGATAAAGGATTGTGGGATCCTGCCTGCCATAACCGTCCTGTTTCACTGCAGAGAAAATAAAAAAGCCGCGCATTCACAGGGAAGCACGGCTTCTTTCGACTAACAAGAGAAATGCCTGTTACGCCAAGCGGGTTTTCACCTGAGCACTGACGGCGCCGACATCGGCACGCCCCTGAATTTTCGGCTTCAAGACAGCCATGACTTTGCCCATGTCCGCCATGACGGCAGCCCCACTTTCGGTGATGGCTTGCTCGATCAACACGGCAATTTCCTCTGCGGTCAGCTGTTGCGGCAGGAATTCCTGCAGCACCAGGATCTCGGCGGACTCTTTGTCGGCAAGATCCTGACGACCGGCAGCTTCAAATTGGCTGATGGAATCACGGCGCTGTTTGACCATCTTGGTCACGACAGCGAGGATATCCTCATCATTGAGCTCGACACGGGTATCGACTTCACGCTGCTTGATTTCTGCCATCAACAAACGGATCGCTCCCAAGCGGGCCTTGTCTTTGGCCAGCATGGCGAGTTTTTGTTGATCCTTGAGTCGATCCTTCAGAGACACGGCATGATTCCCCGATTAGTACAGGCGGATACGACGTGCGTTTTCGCGGGACAGCTTCTTGGCGTGACGCTTGACGGCAGACGCTTTGGCACGCTTGCGAATGGTAGTCGGCTTCTCGTAGAACTCACGGCTACGAACTTCAGACAGGATACCGGCCTTTTCGCAAGAACGCTTGAAGCGACGCAGAGCAACGTCAAACGGCTCATTTTCACGGACTTTGATTACTGGCATGTGCCTTTCACCTCAGTGATATATGGTTAGCTGACCTTCAATCGATCAGCATGTCTTAAAATGGTGCGAAATTATACTCTGGACAGGGAATGAAAGTAAACCCGCAGAGATCGCTCTGGTTTAAAAAACCCGCGAAGGTTACCATAGCCGTCTCATTTTAGCAGTGAAATTTTTTAGCAATGCGTGTATTGGGCATAGAGACATCCTGTGACGAAACCGGGATCGCGATCTTCGACGATCAAAAAGGGATCCTTTCCCACCAGTTGTACAGCCAGGTCAAGCTGCATGCGGACTACGGTGGCGTCGTCCCCGAGCTCGCCAGCCGGGATCACGTCCGCAAGACGATCCCCTTGATCCAGGCCGCATTGCAAGAGGCGGGACTGGGTAAAGATGACATCGACGGCATCGCCTACACTGCGGGACCGGGTCTGGTTGGCGCCATCCTGGTGGGGGCGACCATAGGCCGCTCCCTCGCCATGGCCTGGGGTAAACCCGCCGTGGCGGTGCACCATATGGAGGGCCACCTGCTGGCCCCCATGCTGGAGGAGCGGGCCCCCGAGTTCCCCTTCGTGGCGCTGCTGGTCTCCGGCGGCCACTCCATGCTGGTGCGGGTCGACGGCATCGGCAGTTATCAGCTGCTGGGGGAATCCATCGACGATGCCGCCGGCGAGGCCTTCGACAAGACCGCCAAGCTGATGGGGCTGGACTACCCGGGCGGCCCCCTGCTCTCCCGTCTGGCCGAGAAAGGCACCACGGGACGCTTCACCTTCCCCCGCCCCATGACCGACAGACCCGGCCTCGACATGAGCTTCTCCGGCCTCAAGACCTTTGCCGCCAACACCATAGCCGCCAACGGTGACGATGAGCAGACTCGTGCCGACATCGCCCGGGCGTTTGAGGATGCTGTGGTCGACACCCTGGCCATCAAGTGCCGCCGCGCCTTGAAAGAGACCGGGCTCAAGCGCCTGGTGGTGGCCGGGGGCGTCAGCGCCAACCGTCATCTGCGCGCCCAGCTTGCCGAGCTGATGGAGAGCCTCAAGGGCGAGGTGTTCTATCCGCGCACCGAGTATTGCACCGACAACGGCGCCATGATCGCCTATGCTGGCATGCAACGCCTCAAGGCAGGCGTGTTCGAGCCGCTGGTCGTCAAGGCGGTGCCGCGCTGGCCGCTGGATACCCTGGATCCCGTGTGATCCCAAGGATCCTCTCGCAATGAAAAAGGGGCCTCTGGCCCCTTTGTTGTGTCTGTCCTCGGCATAACAGCCGTCAGCGGGTTCGGATCAATTGGTTCTAAACAGGGCCTCGATGGAGAGCCCCTGCCCCAGCAGGATCTCCCGCAGGCGGCGCAATCCCTCGACCTGGATCTGGCGCACCCGCTCCCGGGTCAGGCCAATCTCGGCCCCCACGTCTTCGAGCGTCGCCGGCTCGTAACCGAGCAGGCCGAAGCGGCGAGCCAGCACCTCACGCTGCTTGGGATTCAGCTCTTCCAACCAGTGGACTATGCTGCTGCGCATGTCATCTTCCTGGGACTCCAGCTCTGGCCCCATTCCTCGCTCATCGGAGAGGACGTCGAGCAGGGCCTTGTCACGATCGCCGCCGATGGGGGTATCCACCGAGGTGATCTTCTCGTTGAGCTTGAGCATGCGGTTCACATCGTCAACCGAGCGATCCAGCGCGAAGGCGATGTCTTCGGCAGTGGGTTCATGGTCGAGACGATGGGAGAGCTCGCGCGCGGTGCGCAGATAGACGTTCAGCTCCTTGACCACATGGATCGGCAGCCGGATGGTGCGGGTCTGGTTCATGATGGCCCGCTCTATGGTCTGGCGGATCCACCAGGTGGCATAGGTGGAGAAACGGAAGCCGCGCTCCGGGTCGAACTTCTCGACCGCGCGGATGAGACCGAGGTTGCCCTCTTCGATGAGATCCAGCAGCACCAGGCCGCGGTTGTTGTAGCGCCGGGCAATCTTGACCACCAGGCGCAGGTTGGATTCGATCATGCGCTTGCGCGCGGCTTTGTCACCGCGCAAGGCACGACGGGCGTAATAGACTTCCTCTTCGGCGGTGAGCAGGGGGGAGAAGCCGATCTCCCCCAGATAGAGCTGGGTGGCGTCCATCACCTTGTTCAGTTCCGGCACCATGAGCTCATCGGAGATGGTCTCCTCAGCCTCGGCGGCAACCTCCTGAACCTCTTCTTCCTCCTGGGCCTCCAGCTCTTCGTCGAACTCTAACTCTGCATCCTGCATTACCAGTTGTTCTTGGCTCATGATATGTCTCCCTGACCTGAACCAGAGTAAGACCTAGCTCTCTGGGTTAACGCTTTGGCAAGTAGCCCATCGGGTTGATTGACTTGCCTTTGTACCGGATTTCAAAGTGCAGGCGCACATCCGGCGCATCCGTGCTACCCATGTTGGCGATAACGGCTCCGCCTTTGACGGAGTCTCCCTCCCTGACCCTCAACTCGTCGTTGTGGGCGTAAGCAGAGAGATAGTCATCGTTGTGCTTGAGAATAATCAGCTTGCCGTAACCCCTGAGTGCACTGCCCGCGTAGACCACTTTACCGCCGCTGGCGGCGTAAACGGGCTGGCCCTTCTGGCCGGAGATATCGATGCCCTTGTTGCCCTGTTCCGCAACGGAGAAGCCTTCGACTATCCGTCCCTTAGCTGGCCAATGCCAGGAGAGAGTTGACTGGGAACTGATGTTTTTTTGTTCTTTCGCCTGAGCGTATGCTGTTGACGATGCAGGAGCAATCGTTTTCTGAGCAATAAATGGGGTGGTCGTACCTGCCGGTGCCGTCGCCATGGGTTTGGGTCCTGAGCTGGTCACCGACGGAGTGGTCGCCGCCACCATCTGGCCGCCTACCGCCGCACTCGCCCCCACGTTGAGCACCTGGCCAACATGGAGCGAATAGGGTGCCTGCAGGTTGTTGCGCTGTGCCAGCGTCTGATTGGAGACGTTGAACTGGCGGCCTATGCTGCTCAGGGTATCGCCACGGCGCACCTCATAGATGCCGTTGCCGCTTGTGACAGGGCGGCTCATCGCCATGCCGGTGCTGACCACGGCGCCGGAAGAGCCATCCAGCCTGAGCTGCTGGCCCGGATAGATGTTGTAGGGGGGGCTGATCCCGTTGAGGCTGACCAGAGAGGCGACATCCATGCCCGAACGGAATGCGATGGAGTACAGGGTATCCCCCTTCACCACTGTGTAACTGCCACCCTGCATGCCCGAATTGGCCATGTTTTGACGAGTCGGGATGGTTGAGGCAATGGGATCATTGCCGAGACTCTGTACCGGGGCAGCAGTCTTGCTGGAAGAGCAGGCAAGCAGTAGCCATGACAACACGACGACACTACTTCCTTGCCAAACACGCGAACGCATAGTGGATCCTTAACGACTAAACCAGAAATAGGCCGCAATGGCCAAACCAATACAGAGCCAGCCGAGCACATCCACATAGTGCATCAGCTTGCGCTCCATCTTCTCCCCCCCCCACCGCATCAGGCCCGCGACCAGGAAGAAGCGCATGCCACGACCGATGAGGGAGGTCACGATAAATGGCAGTAGCGCCATATGAAGCAAGCCCGCCGTGACGGTAAACACCTTGTAGGGGATCGGCGTGAAACTGGCAATAAAAATCACCCAGATCCCCCACTGCGTGAACCACTGCTCGGCCAGCGCCATCTTGTCTTCATAGCCGACGGAGAGCACCAGCGGCTGGACCACGGGCTCCCACAGTGCATAGCCAAGGGCATAACCAAACAGTGCCCCCAGCACAGAGAAGAGGGTTGCCAACCCGGCGTAGTGCCACGCCTTGTGCGGCTTGGCGAGCGCCATGGGGGCCAGCATCACGTCCACCGGGATCGGCCAGAATACCGACTCGATAAAGGCGGTGATGGAGAGATACCAGGGGGCGTGCTTGTGGCGGGCCCACTGCATCACCAGTACGTACAAACGGGAAAACAACTTCACTCCACATCTCCGTCAATCAGGGGGACAAAACGCACCGGCTCCAGGATCCGGCTGGTCAGCTGGGAGCCGGATCGCTCGATCAGCTGCAGAGTCTGCTGACTATCCCCCACCGGCAGCACCAGACGCCCCCCTTCGGCCAGCTGATCGGTCAGGGCCTTGGGCACCTCGCTCGCCGCGGCCGTCACCAGGATGGCATCGAACGGTCCCTTGTTGGGCCAGCCCAGCCAGCCGTTGCCGTGCTTGGCCGAGACATTGTGCAGGTCGAGCTGGCGCAGCCGGCGCCGGGCCTGGAACTGCAGCGACTTGATCCGCTCCACCGTGTAGACATGCTCCACCAGATGGGCCAGCACTGCGGTCTGATAACCGGAGCCAGTGCCAATCTCCAGCACATGGGCCGGATCGTTCTGGATCAGCAACTCTGTCATCCGCGCCACTATGTAGGGCTGGGAGATGGTCTGGCCGTGGCCGATGGGCAGGGCCGTGTTGTCCCAGGCCTTGTGGGCCATGGCTTCATCCACAAACAGCTGGCGCGGCACTTTCGCAATCGCCGCGAGCACGCGGAAATCACGAATGTCCTGGGCAATCAGTTGATTCAACAGGCGCTGTACTATCACAACGTCATCCCTGCAGATCCAGCCAGGCACCCAGACTCGCCAGACTGTCATAGGCAGTCATGTCGATGGTCAACGGGGTGATGGAGACATAGCCCTGCTCGATGGCGGCGAAATCCGTGCCGTCCCCCGCATCCTGCTGGCTGCCGGGGGGACCTATCCAGTAGATGGGCTGGCCACGGGGATCCTCGCTGCGGATCACCGACTCGGCGGGATGGCGGTTGCCAAGGCGGGTCACCCTGATCCCCTTGATCTGTTCGAGGGGCAGGTCAGGCACGTTGACGTTGAGGATCCGATCGGCAGGCAGGGGATGTTTCATCAGCCCCTTCACCAGCAGGGCCGCATAGTGGGCCGCCGTTGCGAAATGGGTCCTTCCTACCAGGGAGATGGCGATGGAGGGGAAGCCGAGGTGGCGCCCCTCGGTGGCCGCCGCGACCGTGCCCGAGTAGATGACATCATCCCCCAGGTTGGCGCCGTGGTTGATCCCGGCCACCACCATGTCCGGCTCCGGGCGCACCAGCTCGTTGACCGCCAGGTGCACGCAGTCGGTCGGGGTACCCTTCACCGCATAGCTCTCGCTGCCATTAAAGCCGGTTTCGCCAAGGCGTGTAACCCGCAGCGGCACTTCCAGCGTCAGGGAGTGACTCGCGCCGCTGCGGTTGCGATCCGGCGCCACCACAATGACTTCGCCGCAGGCAGTCAGCGCCTCGCTGAGGGCACGAATGCCCTCGGCATGTACTCCATCGTCATTACTGACCAGAATTCGCATCGGTTGGGTTCCTGAAACCGTGATCGGCCTCTTCGGCCTGCATTAACTCGCGCACCACGCTGGTGGCAAAGGCACCGGCCGGCAGGAAGAAGGAGAGGGTCAGCACCTCGCCATCCTGCTGCCAGCTCATCTGCTCCGGCTTGAGCAGCAGCGGACGCCTGTCCTGATCCAGTCCGGCCTTCTCCAGCCCGTCACACCATTCGGCGTAAGGAGCCAGCACCGCCTGTTCAAACTCGGCGGCGGCACCCTGGCTCGCCAGCCGGCCACGGCCCCACTGGGGGGCGGTGAGCTGCACGTCGCCGGAGGCGAGGCGCGCCTCCAGCTCGGGAGTCAGCACCTCTTCACTGAAGATGGAGTGGCTGCCCCTCAGCATCACGCAGTCGCCGGCCAGCAGCTGGTGTGCCAGCCCCTGCTCGATGCGGGCGCTGACGATGGCGTTGAACAGCATGCTGCGGGCGGCGGAGAGATAGAGGGAGCGCTTGTTGCGATCCTTGATCCGCTTGCCGGCAAACATCGCCTTGGCCGCATCCAGGTTGTTGCCATCCCGGCCAAAGCGCTGCTCGCCGTAGTAATTGGGCACGCCCTGAGTGGCGATGGCCTGCAGCCGGGCCTCCAGATCGCCTGCCTGTTCCAGACCGGTGAGGCGCAGGGTGAAGTGGTTGCCCTTGAGGTAGCCAACCCGCAGCTTCTTGTTGTGGCGCTTGGCCTGCAGGATCTGGATGCTGTCGCTCTGGATGACAGAGAGATCCGGTTCGCCCTTGCCCGGCAGATGAATGCCGAACCACTGCTCGGTCACCGCGTGGCGATCCTTGAGACCCGCCCAGGTCACCGCATTGCGGTTGACGCCGGCCGCATCGGCCAGCAGGCCCGCGACCCAGGCGGTGTTCTCGCCGGTTTTGCGCACCCGCACGAAGATGTGCTCCCCCTCCCCGCAGGGTTCGAAGCCGAGATCTTCATTCACCACGAAGTCGGCGGCCTCGGCCTTGAGGATGCCGCGGGCAGTGGGCACCCCGTGCAGATAGCTCAGCTGTTCCAGCATCATTGTTTCACCAGTAAGACGACGGCTTCGGTGGCGATCCCTTCCTTGCGCCCCGTAAACCCGAGTTGTTCTGTGGTGGTCGCCTTGACATTCACCCGGTTCAAATCACATTGCAGATCGGCTGCCAGCACGGCGCACATGGCCGCGATATGGGGCGCCATCTTGGGGGCCTGGGCGATGATGGTCACATCCAGGTTGCCGATGGCGTAGCCAGCCTGCTGTACCCGGGCAAAGACGTCCCGCATCAGGATGCGGCTGTCGATCCCCTTGAACTCGGCCGCAGTATCGGGGAAGTGGCGGCCGATGTCGCCGGCACCTATGGCCCCCAGCAGGGCATCGCTCACCGCGTGCAGCACCACGTCGCCATCGGAGTGGGCCAGCAAGCCCTGCTCATAGGGTACCGGGACGCCACCCAGCATGCAGGGGCCAGCCCCGCCAAACTTGTGCACGTCAAAACCATGTCCAATTCGCATCATGCCTGATCCCCCCTCAATACACAGAAATCTGTCTCATCAAAATCATGTCCAATGTGGATCATGCGGGCCCCTCTGCGGGTCAATCGGGTCGCGCCTGCTGGCGCGCACTCTGTTGTTGTAAAAAGAGCTCGGCCAGGGAGAGATCTTCCGGGCGGGTCACCTTGATGTTGTCGGCACGCCCCTCCACCATCTTCACGGTAAAACCGGCGCGCTCCATGGCGGAGGCTTCGTCTGTGATGAGGGCCCCCAGGGCCAGCCCCTCCTCCAGCGCCCACTTCAGGGTGCCGGTGGGAAACATCTGCGGCGTCAGGGCATGCCAGAGCTGTTCGCGCTCGACGGTCGCCACTATGTTGCCAGCCCCGTCGGTGCGTTTCATGGTGTCACGCACCCGGCTGCCGAGGATGGCGCCATCGCACGCCATGGCACTGGCTATCAGGGTATCGAGATCCCCCTGGGTCAGACAGGGACGGGCGGCGTCATGCACCAGTACCCACTTCCCCTCTGCCACATGCAGGGAGTTGAGCACCGAATAGGCGCGCTCGCTTCCCCCTTCCACTCGCAGCACCCGCGGATCTGCGGCCACGGCCAACGTCTCAAACCAGCGGTCGTGGGGCGCCAGCGCCACTATCACCCGGGCTATGGCCGGATGGGACAGTAAACAACCGAGCGTATGCTCCAGGATGGTCTTCCCTGCCAGTGTCAGGTACTGCTTGGGGCAGTCGGCCCCCATGCGGCTGCCGATACCGGCGGCCGGAACTATGGCGGTCAGCCCGCTGTGGCAATCAGTCATCGTAGGGGACGCCGTCCGGCTCCGTTGCTTGGTCTTTGTCTTTGGGAATGATCCGGTAGAAGGTCTCGCCCTGCTTGATGTAGCCAAGATCGTTGCGCGACAGCTCCTCGATGGCCTCAAGACCCGAGGTCAGATCGTCGATCTCCCGGTAAATCAGGTTGTTGCGGTCCTTGAGAACCAGATTGTCCTGCTGTTGCCGCTCGATGGCATTGGAGAGCTCCCGATAATCGGATAGGCCGTTTTTCCCCAGCCAGAAGTCATATTGCAGCCCTCCCAAGAGGAGGAGCAGGATAAGAGTGAGTAGCCGCATGCACTGAGTCTCCTTCAAGCGGCCTAGTTTCCCATATTCGCAGGCAAGACAAAAGAAAGCCGGTGTGCCAGACGGGGCGGGGGACTAAAAAAGATGACGGGGCCCCGCAGACGAGGGCCAAAAAACCGCACAGTTCCCAGGACGACGGCCTTGGCGCCAGGTTGGCGGCAACCACAGGAAAACCGCCGCCGATCAGCGGTGGGCCTGACAATGGGGTGGCGACGGATACAAAAAAGCCCCGCCAGAGTGGCGGGGCTTTTCAACAGCTTAAGAATTGCAGGCAGTAATTACTGGCCTTTGACTTCTTTCAGACCGCGGAACGGAGCCTTGGCACCCAGGGCTTCTTCGATACGGATCAGCTGGTTGTACTTGGCAACACGGTCAGAACGGCTCATGGAACCGGTCTTGATCTGGCCAGCAGCGGTACCCACGGCCAGGTCGGCGATGGTCGCGTCTTCGGTCTCACCGGAGCGGTGGGAGATGACGGCGGTGTAGCCAGCGTCCTTGGCCATCTTGATGGCAGCCAGAGTTTCGGTCAGGGAACCGATCTGGTTGAACTTGATCAGGATGGAGTTGGCGATGCCGTTGTCGATGCCGCGCTTCAGGATCTTGGTGTTGGTTACGAACAGGTCGTCACCCACGATCTGGATTTTCTTGCCCAGTTCAGCAGTCTGGTAGGCGAAGCCTTCCCAGTCAGATTCGTCCAGGCCATCTTCGATGGAGACGATCGGGAACTTGGTGGTCAGGTCGGCCAGGTAGTCGGAGAACTCGTTGGAGGTGAAGATACGACCTTCGCCCTTCAGGTTGTACTCTTTCTTCTCTGCGTCGTAGAACTCGGAAGCAGCGCAGTCCATGGCCAGGGTGATGTCGGTGCCCAGCTTGTAACCGGCGGCGGCAACGGCTTCGGCGATCACTTCCAGCGCTTCGGCGTTGGACTTCAGGTTAGGTGCGAAACCGCCTTCGTCGCCCACTGCAGTGGCGTAGCCTTTGGACTTCAGTACCTTGGCCAGGTTGTGGAAGACCTCGGCACCCATGCGGATGGCTTCTTTCAGGGTCTTGGCGCCAACCGGCTGGATCATGAACTCCTGGATGTCGACGTTGTTGTCGGCGTGCTCACCACCGTTGATGATGTTCATCATGGGCAGCGGCATGGAGTAGACACCCGGGGTGCCGTTCAGCTCGGCGATGTGGGCGTACAGCGGCAGGCCCTTGGCAGCAGCAGCGGCTTTGGCGTTAGCCAGGGAAACGGCCAGGATGGCGTTGGCGCCGAACTTGGATTTGTTCTCGGTACCGTCGAGGTCGATCATGATCTGGTCAACAGCGGCCTGGTCCTTGGCATCTTTACCCAGCAGAGCCTGAGCGATCGGGCCGTTGACGGCTTCGATGGCTTTCAGCACGCCTTTACCCAGGAAACGGCTCTTGTCGCCGTCACGCAGTTCCAGCGCTTCGCGGGAACCGGTGGACGCGCCAGACGGAGCGGCTGCCATACCAACAAAACCACCTTCCAGGTGAACTTCGGCCTCAACGGTCGGGTTACCACGGGAGTCGATGATTTCACGACCGATCACTTTAACGATCTTGGACATGTGTATTTCCTCAGGTTTCGTAAAAAAACAACAAAAATATGCCAAAAAAAGCGGCTGCGGCACAGAGCCCCAACCGCATTTATTTTCAATTACTTCAAATTACGCTTCTGATACTCGCCTGCCGCCTTCACAAAACCGGCGAACAGGGCGTGGCCATCACGGGGAGTCGAGGTGAACTCCGGGTGGAACTGCGCCGCCACGAACCAAGGGTGATCCGGAATCTCGATAATTTCCACCAGCTTCTTGTCGGCGGAGAGACCGGTCACCTTCAAGCCAGCCGCTTCGATCTGCGGCAGCAGCTTGTTGTTCACCTCATAACGGTGACGGTGGCGCTCGTAAATGGTCGGGCTGCCGTACATCTGACGCACCTTGGAGCCTTCCACCAGGTGGCAGAGCTGGGAACCCAGACGCATGGTACCGCCCAGATCGGATTTCTCGGTACGGGTCTCGACGTTGCCCTCTTCATCCACCCACTCGGTGATGAGGCCGACGACCGGATAGGCGCAATCTTTCTTGAATTCGGAGGAGTGAGCACCGGCCATGCCCGCTACGTTGCGAGCAAATTCGATCATGGCAACCTGCATGCCGAGACAGATACCCAAGTAAGGGATCTTGTTCTCGCGGGCATACTGGGCGGCCAGGATCTTGCCTTCCACGCCACGCTCACCGAAGCCACCCGGCACCAGGATGGCGTCCAGACCTTCCAGCAGCTCGGAGCCACGGGTCTCGATGTCCTGGGAGTCGATGTACTTGATGTTGACGGAGAGACGGGTCTTCAGACCACCGTGCTTGAGCGCCTCGTTGACGGACTTGTAGGCATCCGGCAGGGAGACATACTTGCCGACCATGCCGATGGTCACTTCTGCAGTCGGATTGGCCTCTTCATAGACCACCTGCTCCCACTCGGACAAGTCGGCTTCCTTGCACTCCAGGCCGAAACGGGCGATGAAGTAGTCATCCAGATTCTGGGACTTGAGCAGCGCCGGGATCTTGTAGATGGAGTCGACGTCCTTCATGGAGATGACGGCGCGCTCTGGCACGTTGCAGAACAGGGCGATCTTGGCACGCTCGTTGGCCGGGATAGCGCGATCGGAGCGGCAGATCAGCACGTCTGGCTGGATCCCGATGGAGAGCAGCTCTTTGACGGAGTGCTGGGTCGGCTTGGTCTTCACCTCGCCGGCGGCGGCCAGGTAAGGCACCAGGGTCAGGTGCATGAACATGGCATTGTCGCGGCTCACTTCGGCAGCCAGCTGACGAATGGCTTCGAGGAACGGCAGGGACTCGATGTCGCCCACGGTGCCGCCCACTTCGACGATGGCCACCTGATGGCCTTCGGCGCCGGCAATCACCCGCTCCTTGATGGCGTTGGTGATGTGCGGGATGACCTGGATGGTGGCGCCCAGATAGTCACCACGACGCTCTTTGCGCAGCACGTCGGCATAGATGCGGCCGGTGGTGAAGTTGTTGCGACGGGTCATCTTGGTGCGGATGAAACGCTCGTAGTGGCCCAGATCCAGATCGGTCTCGGCCCCGTCCTCGGTTACGAACACTTCACCGTGCTGGGTCGGGCTCATGGTGCCCGGATCCACGTTGATATAGGGGTCCAGTTTCATGATGGTCACATCCAGACCACGGGCTTCCAGAATGGCTGCCAGAGAAGCTGCGGCAATGCCTTTGCCGAGGGATGAAACAACGCCACCAGTTACAAAAATATATTTTGTCGTCATGCTGAACCTGAAAGAAGTTTAGGGAATTTTAAGGGGTGCTTCGGGGATGAAGCAGGACGGGGAAACAGTATACCAAAACCCCCTCTCCCAAACAATGAACAAAAATCTATCAGGCTCCCCGCCGCCCCGTCTTGCGCCAAATCAACTTTGCTCGGTTTCCTTGGCCTTGTTCCAGGCCTCGTCCAGCTTCTCCAGGGTGCAATCGGTCATTTTCAGCCCTTCCGCGGCAATAAACTGCTCAACCTGACGAAAACGGCGTTCGAACTTGGCGTTGGCGCCCCGCAGCACCTGCTCGGGATCCTTGCCCAGATGGCGCACCAGATTGACGGTGGCAAACAGCAGATCGCCGAGCTCGTCGCTCACCCGTGCCTCGTCCACGTCGACCATCAGCGCTTCTTCCATCACCTCCTCGATCTCCTCGTGGATCTTGTCCACCACAGGCCCCAGGGTCTTCCAGTCGAAGCCGACGGTGGCGCAGCGCTTCTGGATCTTGGCGGCCCGGGTCAGGGCTGGCAGCGAGAGTGGGATGTCATCGAGCACGCTCTCCTTGTCCAGCGCGGCCCGCTCCCTGGCCTTCTCCGCCTCCCAGTTCACCTTGACCGCCTGCTCGTCACCGAGGTCAGCATCGGAGAACACATGGGGGTGGCGGCGAATGAGTTTCTCGCTCACCGCATCGACGATGTCGGCAAAATCGAACAGTCCCTGCTCCTTGCCGAGCTGGGCGTAGAAGACCACCTGGAACAGCAGATCCCCGAGTTCCCCCTTCAATCCTTCCCAATCCTGGGTCTCGATGGCATCGGCCACCTCGTAGGCCTCCTCCAGGGTGTGGGGCACTATGGTCTGGAAGCTCTGCTTGAGATCCCAGGGACAGCCCCCGTCCGGGGAGCGCAGTTGAGCCATGATGTCGAGCAGTTGAGGGAGGTCGTAACGTTGGGACATGGGATGTTCGCTTTCGATTCGTTAAAGGGGGATTACCTAGCATCAGGCCACGCAGCCGGTCAATCTCATGTCGGACAACTGGGGCAGGTCGTCACCTTGGGACATGAGAGGGTCGCTTCACTTCGTTCAAAGAGTTAAAACAGGACCGGCCACGGGGGCCGGTCACTATTTATCGGGTATCAGAGGCGCTTGGCGCTGATCACATCGTTGAGCTGGCTGAGCTTGGCCAAGGCCCGGTTGAAGGCGTTGATGTTGTAGATCTCCAGTTCCATGTCGATCTCGGCAGTCTGCTCGCGCACGTTGGAGCGCGAGCGCACCCCCATGACGTTGATCTTCTCGTTGGCCAGTACGGTCGTGATGTCCCGCAGCAGGCCGGATCTGTCGTTGGAGAGGATGCGGATGGTGAGACCATAGCCGCCGGAGTAGTTCTCCCCCCAGACCGCGTCGATCAGTCGCTCCGGGTTGCGGCGAGAGAGCTCTTTCAGCTGCTCGCAATCTTCCCGGTGGATGGAGACGCCGCGACCCATGGTGATGAAGCCCTGGATGGAGTCCCCCGGGATGGGCTGGCAGCAGCGGGCAATGTGGGTCATCAGATTGCCGACCCCTTCCACCACGATGTGATCCTTGGCCTTGGGGCGGAAGGGCGCATTGGCCTTCTGCTCCAGCTTCTCCAGCAGGCGGCGGTCTTCTTCCTCCGCCGTCGGCTTGTTGTAACGGGTGTCGAGGTAGTTCAGCAGCTGGTTGATGCGGATGTCGCCGCTGCCGATCCCAGCCAGCAGGTCCTCCAGTTCCTCCGCATGGAAGCGCTCCAGCACCACCTTGTCCACCTTGGAGAGCGTCAGGTTGTGCCTGTCCAGCTCCTTCTCCAGCAGCTCCTTGCCGGCGGCGATGTTCTTGTCCCGATCCAGCTTTCTGAACCAGGTCGCCACCTTGGCCCGCGCCCGGCTGGAGCGCAGGAAGCCCGCATTGGGGTTCATCCAGTCGCGGCTCGGGTTCGGCTCCTTCTGGGTGATCACCTCCACCTGATCGCCGGTCTGCAGCGTGTAGGTAAAGGGCACTATGCGGCCATCCACCTTGGTCCCGATGCAGCGGTGGCCGATCATGCTGTGGACGTGATAGGCGAAATCGAGCGGGGTGGCCCCCGCCGGCAGGTCGATGACGTCCCCCTTGGGGGTGAACACATAGACCCTGTCCTCGAACACCTGACTGCGCAGATCGTCCAGCAGGGAGCCGCTCTCGGAGAGATCCTCCTGCCAGGCAAGGAGCTTGCGCAGCCACTCGATCTTGTCTTCGAAGGTGCTGGTCTTGGCGGCGGCCTGGGCCCCTTCCTTGTAGCGCCAGTGGGCCGCGACGCCGAGTTCGGCATCCTGATGCATCTGCTCGGTGCGGATCTGGATCTCCACCGTCTTCCCCTCCTCCCCCACCACCACTGTGTGGATGGACTGGTAGCCGTTGGGCTTGGGGTTGGCGACATAGTCGTCAAACTCGCGGGGAATGTGGTGGAAATGGGTATGGACTATGCCGAGCGCCGCATAGCAATCCTGCAGCCGCTTGGTGATCACCCGCACCGCGCGCACGTCGAACAGCTCGTTGAATTCGAGGTGCTTCTTCTGCATCTTGCGCCAGATGCTGTAGATGTGTTTCGGGCGGCCGTAGACTTCGGCCTCGACCCCGGCCTCCGCCAGTGCATCACGCAGGGACTGCACGAACTCGCGGATGTAGCGTTCCCGATCGAGTCGTTTTTCGTCGAGTTGCTTGGCGATCTGCTTGTAGGTATCCGGGTGCAGGTAACGGAAGGCGAGATCTTCGAGCTCCCACTTGAGCTGACCTATGCCGAGGCGGTTGGCGAGGGGCGCATAGATGTTGGTGATCTCCTGGGCCATCAGCACCCGGGTCTCCTCATCCGCCAGCTTGGCCTCTCGCAGGCAGGCGATCCGCTCCGCCAGTTTGATGACGACGGCGCGCACATCCTCGACCATAGCGAGCAACATGCGGCGCACGTTGTCCACCTGCTCCGGGGAGGTCTCGCTGCGGTGCAGGGTCTGCAGGGAGCGGATGGCCTCCATCTCCAGCACCCCTTCCACCAGCTTGGCGATCTTGGGACCGAAGTCCTCGTTCACCTTTTCCTGTTTGATGAGGCCGGCTTCGACGAAGGGATAGAGAATGGCCGACTTGAGGGTGGCGAGATCCATGCTGAGCATCAGCAGTATGCCCACCATCTCGACGCCACGCACCAGCAGGCGGTTGGTGAGCGCCTCGTCGCCAAGCGTCAGACAGTACTGGTAGACGGTTCGCAGTTGATTCTTGTCGCTTTCACTCAGGGTAAGGGAACTGACCCACTCCTCCAGAGTGAAATTGTCTTTCAAATGAATTTCGCGCACCGCAACCATGGTATCAATCCTTAAAATTGTGGGGCCGAAAGCCGATGCTTTCTGCCATCCCCTCATCAGCTGATGACTGCCTCAAATGGGGATGCACGGGAGAGTTTTCAAGGCATGTTGCCGATCCCGGCAACAGGTTTCTCTCGCACATCAGGCCCATTTTTGCAGATCTAGATTACCCTAATCACCCCTGCGCAAACAGCGCTACCGGCATCGGAAGACCGACAAAACGCAGCACCGGCAATCTGAAAACAGCCTGCTCAATCCCGTTCAAACAGCGCCATGGACTCTAGATGGCCGGTGTGAGGGAACATGTCCAGCATCCCCAGGCGGGCCAGTCGATAACCCCCCTTCACCAGCACCTGGCTGTCCCGGGCCAGGGTGACGGGGTTACAGGAAACATAGACCACCCGCTTGGGCGAAAGTGCCGCCACGTGGCTCATGACTTCCAGCGCCCCGGGCCGGGCCGGATCCAGTAGCACCAGATCGAAGCCTTCCCGCGCCCAGGACATGCCGACGATGTCGCCGCTCAGATCCGCCTTGTAGAAACGGGCGTTGCCAATACCGTTGCGGCGGGCGTTCTCCTCGGCGCGGGCCACCATGGCGAGCTCCCCCTCGACCCCCACCACTTCACGGACCTGACGGGCCAGCGGCAGGGTGAAGTTGCCGATGCCGCAGAAGAGATCCAGCACCTTGTCGTCCTTGGTCGCCCCCAGCCACGCCAGCGCCTGGGTTACCATGCTCTGGTTGATGGGGCCGTTGACCTGAATGAAGTCGCCAGGGGCGAATGCAAGAGACAGGCCATCGAGGGTGTAGCTCGGCTGAAATTGTTGACGCAGGGGTTCGATGCGCTCATCCGCCGCCTGCAGATAGAGGTCTATCCCCTGGGCCTCGGCAAATGCCAGCAGCAGGGCGCGATCCGCCTCGTTGGGGCGACCCGTGTGACGCAGCAGCATCATGATGCCCTGCTCGGCCTGGATGAGCTCCGCATGCCCCAGCTCGCGCTGGCTCTTCAAGCGATTGAGGCACTCGCGCAGGGGAGTGATGAGGGCAGAGAGGGGATCGGCCAGCACGGGGCAGCCCGCCACCTCCACCAGGTCATTGGATTGACGGCGGCGGAACCCCACCCGGGTGCAGCGACCGTTCTTGTCAAACTTGATGGCGAGACGGCAGACCCGGCGATAGCTGCGGGACTCTCCCTTGAGCACGGGCTCGAGCGCCGGTGCCTTGATGTTGCCAAGGCGCTCGAACAGGCTGACCAGCCCGGCCTCCTTGACCGCCTGCTGATCCGCTTCGCCGAGGTGCTGGGCACTGCAACCGCCGCACTCGCGATAATGGGGGCAGAAGGGATCGATGCGATTGGCCGCCGGGGTCACTATCTGTTGCAGGGCGGCGTGGGCATAGTGCTTCTTGTCATCGACGATGCGAGCCTTGATCAGCTCACCGGGGAGTGCCCCTTCGACGAAGATGGCCTTGCCCTGATGACGGCCGACACCGACACAGTGGTGGTCCAGACTGTCTATCGTAAATTCAATACGTTGGGGCTGGGTGGATTTCTTTTGGGGCTTGAAAAACTGGGCCATAAAACTTGGTGCCTATAGGTGGCTATGTCATGATTGTGGAATCTGCAGCAGGCCATTGTCCCACAAGAATAATAGTATGACCAAATGCGGCCTGAGGGCCCGAGCTGCGGCCTCTGCCCCATTGCCCAATCTGACCATAAGTGGCCCATTGATATGACAGGATACGGCCTGAGCGCCCGTACGGTGACATCGACTGTATTGCCAGCCCTCCCCCTGCGCCCACACGCCCCCGGGGCTATGGTCTTCATCATGTTTGCCGGCGGTTTATCAGCATGACCAAGTACGGCCTCAGAGCCCGTGTACTGGCATTTACCATATTGCCAACCCTGATCATCGGCGGCCTGATCGCCGGTTACTTCACCTTCCACCGCTACCATCAGCTGGAAAACAACCTGATCGATCAGGGCATCAACATCATAGAGCCCCTGGCCATCGCCAGTGAATACGGCATGACCCAGCACAGTCGCGAATCCCTCAAGCGGCTGATCGGGCTGACCCATCGCAAGAACTCACCTTTCATCAAGTCCATCGCCGTCTTCACCCAGGAGAACCAGCTGTTCGTCACCTCCAACTACCACAGGGACTTCAGCCAGCTGCGCCTGCCGGACGGCAGCGCCATCCCGGCGCTGACCAGCGTCACCTTCAACGGCGATGACATCATATTGCGCACCCCCATCCAGGCCGAGACCAGCCTGGACGGCTTCCCCCTGCCGAGCGATCTGGAGCCGCCGGTCATCGGCTACATCTCCATGCAGCTCGCCACCGACAGGGCCATAGTCCTGCAGTATCGCGACGCCTTCTTCGCGGTGATCATCGTGCTCATCGGCCTCGCCATCAGCACCCTGTTCGGCTTTCGCCTGGTCAAGAGCGTGACCCAGCCCATCACCGACATGGTGCAGGCGGTGCACCGGATCAGGGAGGGGCGCCTCGATACCCGGGTCAGCGGCCAGCTCACCGGCGAGCTGGACATGCTGAAAAACGGCATCAACGCCATGGCCAAGGCGCTCTCCGAATACCATGAGGAGATGCAGCAGAACATCGATCAGGCGACCTCGGATCTGCGAGAGACGCTCGAACAGATCGAGATCCAGAACGTCGAGCTCGACATGGCGAAGAAGCGGGCGCAGGAGGCGGCCCGGGTCAAATCCGAGTTCCTTGCCAACATGTCCCACGAGCTGCGCACCCCGCTCAACGGGGTCATCGGCTTCACCCGCCAGTTGCTCAAGACCAGCCTGACCCCGAGCCAGACCGACTACATGCAAACCATAGAGAAGTCGGCGCGCAACCTGCTCGGGATCATCAACGACATCCTCGACTTCTCCAAGCTGGAGGCGGGCAAGCTGCAGCTGGAGCACATCCCCTTCAGCCTGCGGGACACCCTCAACGAGACCATGCACCTGCTGGGACCGAGCGCCCACGACAAGCAGCTCGAGCTCTCCTTGCAGGTGGATGCCGCCGTGCCGGACTACCTCACCGGCGACCCCATGCGCCTGCAACAGGTGCTGACCAACCTCACCGGCAACGCCATCAAGTTCACCGAGCGGGGCAACGTGGATGTGCGCGTCGAGCAGACCGGGGCCCCCAACGGCAGCAAGGTTCGCCTGCGAGTCCTCATCCGGGATACCGGCATCGGCATCTCGGAGGAGCAGCAGCGCCAGCTGTTCCAGGCCTTCAATCAGGCCGACTCCTCCATCTCCCGCCGCTATGGTGGCACCGGGCTTGGCCTGGTCATCACCCAGAAGCTGGTGCAGCAGATGGGAGGCCAGATCCGTTTCGAGTCCGAGCTTGGCAAGGGCTCCGTCTTCTCCTTCAATCTGGAGCTGGATGTCTCCCCCCTGCCCCAGACCGAGCGGCTGCCGCTGGATCGCATCCTGGGCAAACGGGTATGGCTGCTGGAGCCGGATCCCTTCACCCACGCCTCCCTGCTCGCCCTGCTGGCCGAATGGCAGCTGGACGTGCACTCCCTGACCATGGCCGACGACTGGCCCGAGATGGGCAGCCAGGACATGGTGATCATCGGCAGCAGCACACTGCATACCCCCCAGCAGGTGATCACCCGTCTCGATGGCCTCAGCAGGCAACAGAACACCATAGTGCTGCTCAGCAGCCACGAGCCGGCGCTCTATGACGCCATGCTGGCCCATGGCGCCGCCCACTGCCTCTCCAAGCCCATCAACCACCGCAAGCTGCTGCACGCCCTGCTCTCCCCCGAGGCGGCCAGGCGCACGCCGCTGCCCGCGCCTGCCCCCCACCGGGTACAGGCCGTCAAGGTGCTGGCGGTGGATGACAACGCCGCCAACCTCAAGCTCATCGCCGCCATGCTCAAGGAGATGGTGACCGAGGTGGTGGTGTGCAAGAACGGCAAGGAGGCGGTCAACCTGGCCCAGAGCCAGCCGTTCGACATCATCTTCATGGATATACAGATGCCCGTCATGGATGGCATCAGCGCCACCCAGGCGATCCGCCATCACTCCCTCAACACCGAGACCCCCATAGTCGCGGTCACCGCCCACGCCATCCCGGGCGAGCGGGAGCGGCTGATCCGCCAGGGCATGGACGACTACCTGGCCAAGCCCATCGACGAGGGCATGCTGGCGCAGCTCATCACCGACTTCGCCCACAGGCGCCACCAGAACCAGGGGGATCAGCAGATAGACTGGACCCTGGCGGTGCGCCAGGCGGCGGGCAAAGAGGATCTCGCCAAAGAGATGCTGACCATGCTGCTGGCCAGCTTCGACGAGGTGGAACCCATGCTGGACGAGGCGCTGGCGGGGGAGGTGGAGGATGCCGAGGTGCTGGCCCAGCTCCATCGCCTCAACGGCGGCTGTGCCTACTCGGGGGTGCCCGGCCTGCAGCGCCTGCTCTCCCAGCTCGAGCAGCAGCTGCGCGATGGCGTGCCCGTGAGCGAGCTCGAACCCGAGCTGCTGGAGCTGCAAGATGCCCTGGAGCAGGTGAGGCAGGAGGCCCCTCGCTACCTCTCCCTGGCCGAGTGAGGCGCTTTTTCTGACTGCGGGGCCCGCAGATGGTAAAATCGCGCCGTTTCCACAGGAGTCAACATGACCAACAACGATATTCTGCGCCGCCTGCGCTACGCCCTCACCATCAGCAACGATCAGATGGTCGAGATGTTTGCCAAGGGCAACCTGACTGTCACCCACGCCCAGCTCCACAGCTGGTTGCTGAAAGAGGCCGCGGAAGGGGAAGAGCAGGAAGCCGGCTATGCCGCCTGCCCGGACTCGGCCCTGAGCCAGTTCCTCGACGGCTTCATCGCCGTGCGTCGCGGTGTGCGGGAAAATGCCCCGCCCCAGGTGATCCCGAACCGGATCAACAACAACCTGATCCTGCGCAAGCTGCGCATCGGCCTCGACTACAAGGAAGAGGACATGCTGGGCACCCTCAAGCTCGCCAACTTCAACCTCTCCAAGTCCGAGCTGAGCGCCCTGTTCCGCGCCAAGGATCACAAGCACTACCAGGATTGCGGGGATCAGATCCTGCGCAACTTCCTCATCGGTCTCACCGCCAAGTACAGGACAGCGCCATGAGCCCGCGCGCGCGCGTCACCCTCAGACAGCGCGCCTGAGCCATGGGCCAGCGCACCTGCCCCCCGTCATTCCGCCTGGGCGGCAGGCCGCGCTGGCCAGCGCTTCTTTTCAGTGCCTCCTGGCAAGGCAGATACCGCACCATACTGCTGTCACTCTGCCTGCTGGGGCTCGGCGCCTGCCAACCGGCGCCTTATCAGCTAAACACCCGTCATGTCAGCGCCAACCAGAATGAGCGCATCGCCTTTCTGATCCTCCACTACACCGACGAGGACGACGCCCGCTCCCTGCGCCTGCTGACCGAACCCGAGCACAAGGTGAGTGCCCACTACCTGATCCCCCGCGACACCGACGAGCGGCCGCTCCCCGTCTACCAGCTGGTGCCCGACAGCCAGCGCGCCTGGCACGCCGGTCGCAGCCGCTGGCATCAGTATGCCGGGCTCAATGCCAGCTCCCTCGGCATCGAGATAGTCAATCTGGGTTATCCCACGGAAGACGAAGCCCTGCCTGCTCACCAGCGGCGCTGGCAACCCTATACCCTGGCCCAGATCACCGCCCTCGGCGCCCTCGCCCGGGATCTGGTCGATCGCTACCACATTCCCCCCACCCAGGTGCTAGCCCACAGCGACATAGCCCCCGAACGCAAGCAGGATCCCGGCCCCCACTTCCCCTGGCGCGAGCTGGCCCTGCACCATGGCGTCGGCGCCTGGCCAGACGAGGCCAGGGTGGCCGAGCTGCGCCAGGCACAGCTCATCCCCTGGGATGCGCTGCAATGGCAGCAGCAGCTCGCCCGCTACGGCTACGGTATCCTGCCGAGTGGCGCCTGGGATGAGCAGAGCCGCGCCGCAATGCGTGCCTTCCAGCTCCATTTCCGACCCACCCTGGTCAGCGGCGAACCGGACGCCGAGTGTCAGGCCATCCTGATGGCACTGCTGGAGCGTTACTTTCCCGAACCGGGCTGAGCCCCCTCCCCCGAAAACAACAAGGGACGCCGAAGCGTCCCTTGTCTGTGCGATGCAGCCAAACCGGCATCAGATCCCCTGACGAGCTTCCTGCATCAGCAGGCGCATGTCGCTGACCGCCTTGGCCAGACCGTCGAAGGCGGCGCGGCCTATGATGGCGTGACCGATGTTGAGCTCATAAAGCTCGGGAATGGCGGCGATGGCCTTGACGTTGTGGTAATGCAGGCCATGGCCGGCATTGACCTTCAAGCCCTTGCCGGCGGCATAGGAGGCGCCGGCGGCGATGCGCTTGAACTCGGCGTTGCGCTCCGCATCCGTGGTGGCATCAGCATAGCGGCCGGTGTGGATCTCGATAAAGGGGGCACCACTCTCGGCGGCCGCATCGATCTGGATGGGGTCAGCGTCGATGAAGAGCGACACCTGGGCACCGACGGCGGCGAGGCGGGTCACCGCATCGGTCACCTTGTCCAGCTGACCGGCGACGTCCAGGCCGCCCTCAGTGGTCACCTCGGTGCGCTTCTCCGGTACCAGGCAGACGAACTGGGGCTTGATGCGGCAAGCGATGCCGATCATCTCCTCGGTCACCGCCATCTCCAGGTTCATCCTGGTCTGGATGGTCTGGCGCAGTATCTCCACGTCGCGGTCGGTGATGTGGCGGCGATCTTCACGCAGGTGAACCGTAATGCCATCGGCACCGGCCTGCTCGGCCACGAAGGCGGCCTGGACAGGATCCGGATACTGGGTGCCGCGGGCATTGCGCAGGGTGGCGATATGGTCGATGTTCACACCCAGGTAGATTTCACTCATTGAGGACTCCTTGAAACTCTTCATCTGTTGACTGCGCGGTCAGTGAATCACTCCGCGCCAATATCCATATGCCTGTAATCTGTGTCAGCCTTGCATGCTGGCTTTACGCTTTAAAAACAGCTCCCGGCTCTTGAGCTGGCGTTTGCCAAGATAGGGCTGCAGCGCCAGCCGGCTGAAACGCTTGGCCGCCTGCAGCAAGGGAGGGGTATCGAATCGCCCCTCGGCGAAGGCCAGCAGGTGGGCGCCGAGGAACAGGGTACGGGGATCCGGCGCCCGCTCGCAAGCGACAAAGCCGAGCTCCCGCTCGAAGCCGTAGAGCAGATCGGGCTGGATTGGGGTGTCGTCGTCGGCGGCATATTCGAAATCCACCGCATAACCGAGCGCCTGCAGCAGCAGGAACTCGAAGCGGCGCAGGGGCAGCTCCGGCGTCTCGCCGTCCGCCAGCGCCATCAGGGCACGGGCATAGGCATCGAACACCTCGGGGAAGGGGGTATGGGCTTCGAGCAGGTAGTAGACCAGCTCGTTGAGATAGAGGCCGTAGAAGAGGCGATCGCCACCGAGTCGCAGAGAGTGATCCGGGCATTCGACCTGGGCGAGGTTCTTGAGATCGCCCTTGCCACGCCAGCTCATGGTGAGCAGGGTGAAGGGTTGCAGCAGCCCCTTCAGAGGGGAGCGCGGCCCGCGGGAACCGCGAGCCACCAGGGTAAATCGGCCGCTATCCTGGGTGAAGACCTCGACCAGCTGGCTGGTTTCCCGATAGGGCCGACTGTGGATGACGAAAGCCGGGTTCAGCAATCAGTCATCACCATAACCCAGGCTGCGCAGGGCGCGCTCGTCATCGGCCCAGCCGGACTTGACCTTGACCCACAGCTCCAGGTGCACCTTATTCTGGAACAGCCGTTCCATGTCGAGGCGCGCTTCGGTACCTATGGTCTTGATCTTCTCGCCCTTGTTGCCGATGACCATCTTCTTCTGGCCATCGCGCTCCACCAGGATCAGGCCATGGATGTGGTAGAGGCCATTCTCTTCCACCTTGAAGCGCTCGATCTCCACCGTCACCGAGTAGGGCAGCTCTTCGCCAGTGAAACGCATCAGCTTCTCGCGGATGATCTCGGAGGCCATGAAGCGGGACGAACGGTCGGTCACGTAGTCTTCCGGGAAGAAGTGAACGTTCTCCGGCAGCAACGGTTTGGCCCACTCGCGGATCTTCTCCACGTTGGTGCCCTTCTCGGCACTGATGGGCAGGATGTGGGCAAAGTTCATCTGCTGGCCCAGCCACTCCAGGTGCGGCAGCAGATCTTCTTTCTCTTTGACGTTGTCGATCTTGTTGACCGCCAGCACCACAGGGCACTTGAGGTGGCGCAACTTGCCGAGCACCATCTCGTCGTCCTTGGTCCAGTGGGTACCGTCGACCATGAACACCACCATAGCCACGTCCCCCAGGGAACTGGTGGCGGCGCGGTTCATCAGGCGGTTGATGGCCCGCTTCTCTTCGATGTGCAGACCCGGGGTATCCACATAGATGGTCTGGTAGTTATCCTCGGTGTCGATCCCCAGGATCCGGTGACGGGTGGTCTGGGGTTTCTTCGAGGTGATGCTGACCTTCTGGCCAAGCAGCTTGTTGAGCAGGGTGGACTTGCCCACGTTGGGGCGGCCCACGATGGCGACAAAACCGCAGTAAGTCGTATCTGTCATGACAGTTTTTCCAGTGCTTGCTGCGCCGCGGCCTGTTCGGCCTTGCGGCGGCTGGTGCCGACCCCGACCAGCGGACCATCCAGGCCATCCACGTCACACTGGACGGTGAACTCCTGGTTGTGGGCTTCGCCCTTGACGTTGGTCACTGTGTAGGTCGGCAGGGATTTGCGGCTTCCCTGCAAAATTTCCTGCAGCCGGGTCTTGGGATCCTTCTGCTCTATGCCCGGGCGTATCTCGTCCAGGCGGCTGGCGTACCAGCCGAGCAACAGGGTCCGCACCCGCTCCAGATCGGTATCCAGATAGACGGCGCCGATCACCGCCTCGACCGTGTCGGCCAGGATAGACTCGCGCCGGAACCCGCCGCTTTTCAGCTCGCCGGGCCCCAGGATCAGGTGATCCCCGAGGTCAAACTCCCGACCGAGCTCGGCCAGCGTCTTCTCCCGCACCAGGGTGGCGCGCATCCGGCTGAGATCCCCTTCCGCCGCTTGTGGGAAGCGGTGGAAGAGGTCATCGGCAATCACCAGACTCAGGATGGAGTCCCCCAGAAATTCCAGTCGCTCGTTGTGACGGGAACCGGCGCTGCGATGGGTCAGCGCCCGGGTCAGCAGCTCTTGATCCTGAAAGACATGCCCGAGACGGGACTGCAGTCTGTTCATCTTGATATTCATTTACTTGATTCCGCCAATGCGGTTGAAGCGCACACCGGTCGGCACCCAGCCTGGCAAGCTGGATCCTTCCTCGCGCTCAAATTCGAAACTGATCCAGATGGCAACCGCCTTGCCCACCAGGTTCTGCTCGGGCACGAAGCCCCAGAAACGACTGTCGGTGCTGTTGTCGCGGTTGTCACCCATCACGAAATAGTGGCCTTCCGGCACCACCCACTCATCCGGGTAGGTGCCGGGCTGGCGATAGTAGCGATCCACCAGGTCCGGCATCAGGGGGTTGCGCAGGGTCTCGTGAGAAACTGTGCCCAACTGTTCGGTGTAGCGATCCAGCGGGATCCCCATCTGGCTGAACTCACCCCGTTGCTCGAACTTGACGTCGAGCTTCTTGAAGCCCGGGCACGTTTTCCCTTCCTGCTCCTCGCACTTGGGCCGGATCATCAGCTCCTTGTTGCGATAGATCACCCGATCGCCGGGCATGCCGACCACCCGCTTGATGTAGTCCACCCGGGTATCCAGCGGATACTTGAACACCACCACGTCGCCACGCTCGGGAGAACCCGTCTCGAGGAACTTGGTGTTGGTCACGGGATCACGCAGGCCGTAGGCGAACTTCTCCACCAGGATGAAGTCGCCCACCAGCAGGGTGGGCATCATGGAACCAGACGGGATCTGGAACGGCTCGAAGATGAAGGAACGCAGGATCAGCACCAGCGCGATGACCGGGAAGACACCGCCGGTCTGCTCGATCCAGACCGGCATGGGGGCCACCTTGGCCAGGGTCTTCTCATCGATGTTCGAGCCGGCGTTGGCACGGGCGGCCGCAATCTTGGCCGCCCGCTGCTTGGACCAGACCAGCTTGTCGACTGTCCAGATGATGCCGGTCAGCAGAGTGACTATGGCCAGGATCAGGGAAAAGGTGCTTGCCATCTATTAATCCTTTCCGACGTGGAGAATGGCGAGGAAGGCCTCTTGCGGCACGTCGACACGGCCCAGGGACTTCATCCGCTTCTTGCCTTCTTTCTGCTTGTTCAGCAGCTTCTTCTTCCGGCTCACGTCACCGCCGTAGCACTTGGCGGTCACGTCCTTGCGCAGGGCCTTGACCGTGCTGCGGGCGATGATCTGGTTGCCGATGGACGCCTGGATGGCGATGTCGAACATCTGGCGCGGGATCAGCTCGCGCATCTTCTCCACCACCTGGCGACCGCGATACTGGGCGTTCTCCTTGTGGGTGATGATGGCCAGGGCATCGACGCGCTCACCGTTGATCATGATGTCCAGACGGACCATGTCGGAGGTTTCGAAACGCTTGAAGCCGTAATCCAGGGAGGCGTAGCCGCGACTGGTGGATTTGAGGCGGTCGAAGAAATCGAGCACCACTTCCGCCATCGGGATCTCGTAGGTCAGCGCCACCTGCTTGCCGTGATAGACCATGTTGGTCTGCACGCCACGCTTCTCGATACAGAGGGTGATCACGTTGCCCATGTACTCCTGGGGCAACAGTATGTTGCACTCGGCGATGGGTTCGCGCATCTCTTTGATGTTGTTGACCGCAGGCATGGCCGCCGGGCTGTCGATGTGGATGGTCTCGCCGTTGTTCAGCTCGATTTCATACACTACGGTCGGTGCCGTGGTGATGAGATCCAGATCGTATTCCCGCTCCAGACGCTCCTGGATGATCTCCATGTGCAGCATGCCGAGGAAGCCACAACGGAAGCCGAAGCCCAGCGCGGTGGAGCTTTCCGGCTCGAAGAACAGGGAGGCATCGTTCAGGGAGAGCTTGTCGAGGGCGTCACGGAACGACTCGTAGTCATCGCTGGAGATGGGGAACAGACCCGCATAGACCTGCGGCTTCACCTTCTTGAAACCGGCCAGCGCCTTGTCGGCACCGTTCTTGGCCTGCGTCAGGGTATCACCCACAGGGGCGCCGTGGATGTCCTTGATGCCGCAGACGACCCAACCTACCTCGCCACAACCCAGGCCCATGGTGTCCACCTGCTTGGGGGTGAAGATACCGATGCGATCCACGCCCCACACCTGACCGGTGCTCATCACCTTGATCTTGTCGTTCTTCTTGAGGGAACCGTTCTTGATGCGCACCAGGGAGACGACCCCCAGGTAGGAGTCGAACCAGGAGTCGATGATCAGCGCCTGCAGCGGGGCATCCGGATCACCTTCCGGTGCCGGGATGCGGGCCACTATCTCTTCCAGCACCAGATCGACACCCAGACCGGTCTTGGCGGAGCAACGCACCGCATCCACCGCGTCTATGCCGACGATATCCTCGATCTCTTCCGCAACCCGCTCGGGTTCTGCGGCAGGCAGATCGATCTTGTTCAGGATGGGCACCACTTCCAGCTCCATCTCCATGGCGGTGTAGCAGTTGGCCAGAGTCTGTGCCTCAACCCCCTGACCGGCATCCACCACCAGCAGAGCCCCTTCACAGGCAGCCAGGGAGCGAGAAACCTCGTAGGAGAAATCCACGTGGCCCGGGGTGTCGATAAAGTTCAGCTGATAGGTGTTACCGTCTTGTGCCTGGTAGTTCAGGGTCACACTCTGTGCTTTGATGGTAATGCCGCGCTCGCGCTCCAGATCCATGGAGTCAAGCACCTGAGCCTGCATCTCGCGGTCGGACAGGCCGCCACAAGTCTGGATCAGACGGTCCGACAGGGTCGATTTACCGTGGTCGATGTGCGCAATAATCGAAAAGTTACGAATGTGTTTCATCGAGCAAGAATCACTCAAAATTAAGTTAGGGTCGGATATGAGGGCAGGATTTTACTGGATAACCCGGTCGACGGCCAATCTTTAGTCGGCGGGCACCAGAAATAGCGCCTTGTCTGGCGGGCCCTCGGCACCAAAACGGCGGCGACGGAGCCAGAAAAGGGTAGCACCGCTCAGGAGAGGTGGCGGGTATTGAGTACCACGCCGAGCATGCGGGGACCATATTCCCCTTGCTCGAGCCGGGCAGAAAAGTAACGAACCAGTAAAAATCCGATGGTGCCGCCGAGCAGGCAACTGAGGATGGTCACCCCCTCCCCCGCCGACAGCAGCGGCGCCAGCCAGAGCTGACCAAGCAGGGCGCCGAGCAGCAGGCAGAACAGCGGCAGCACATAGACCAGGGCCGCGCCGCGCAGGATGCTCGCCTGGGGAATGCCGAGCCTGATCTGCTGACCGACCATGACCTCGCCGGTCAGCGCCACCCGCAGTCGCTGCGACTTCAGGGGAAAGGCCTTGGCGACGGTGCCGGTACCGCAGTTGGACTGCTGATGGCAGCCGCTGCAGGCGGAGCGCCGTTCGCACTCCACCCAGGCAAAAGCCCCCTCGACGGCCACCACTGTTGCCAGCTCTTCGCTCATGTTACTCACAGGATGACTCCAGACGAACGGCTATGGATTTACCCGATCTCAGCACGCTCGCCCCGGTTCGGCAAGTGGCAGCATGCCGCCTCACTGAACCGCCTCGTTGCGAGCCAGCGGCTGCACCGACTCGGCGATGCGCTTGGCCGTCTCGGTGGGGACTTCCCCGACCACGGTGATCTCCACCCCGACCTCGTTGACGAAGCTCACCAGCGAGGTGGCCCCCTGGCGGATCAACTGCTGGCGCACCGCCTGCTTGGGATCGACCCGGGAGACGTAGACGGAGAGATCCACCACGCCGTCCGACAGCATCATGTAGTCCACCGGCAGGCTGGTGCTGACCAGTTGGTGCCTGTCCTGAGAGAGCACCTTGAATCCACCCGGCAGCCAGGTCAGGTGCCAGTTCAGGGTCTGCTGGGGGGCGGGATAGGCGTCTTCCAATGCCAGCGCATCGGGCAGCTTGCTGCGGGCCAGGGTGACAAGCCAGGGCGCGGGCGCCGGCTGCCTGTCCAGATCCACCCCAAGCACCTGCTCGACCAGGTTGCCCTCCTTGTCCACCATGTCCACCCGCAGCAGCAGGTGGCTCTGCTCATCGACCCAGAGCACAAAACCGTACTTGTCAGCCTCCTTGGGCACCAGTCTCACGACCTGGGCCACCAGGCCGGCCACCCGGCTGCGACCGGCCAGCACGGGATCATAGCTCTCCAGCACCCGGGGCAGCGGCATCTTCACCAGGCTCGACCAGACGCCCGGGAAACGCGCCCCCTTGAGGGTGTAGGGTTCGTGGGTGTTTTCGAAGAAGGTGTATTCATTCTGGCGTTGCAGATACTCCACCGCCTTGCCGTCGAGATAACTCAGATGAGCGACCTCCTTGCCATCGATCACCCCGTGGCTGAAGCGAATGGGCTCTAGGCGTCCCTGACGGGCCTTGACCATGGACAACTCAAAATTTTGTTGCGAAACGGCACTCTGCATCTGCTGCAACAAGGCCTCGGCCCACAGATTGTCGGCCGAGGCCTTGGCACAAATCAGCAGGAGAGAGGCCAGCAGAATGAGGCTGGACTGGCGCACGGTCTGATCCCTAAAGATGCGTTATTCCTGAATCTGCTTGTCTTGCAGCAGACGCTGTTGCAATTGATGGTCTCGCAGGAAGGCGTTGATACGCTCGCGCTGCTCCTGCATCTGTTGCTCGTTCAAGCCTTGCTGGCGAGGAGTGGCACGGTTGCCCTCCTGGGGATAGTGCACGCTCACTGGCGTCGCACTGCCACCGACCGGTATGGTGTTGAGCACAGGGTTGGCCGGCATGCCGTCGTTGCCCTGATACTGCTGCACCCCGAAGATGACGGCGGCAGCCACGGAGGCCGCAATGGCATACTGCCCCATCTGCTGACCAAAGCGACGGACCAGAGGTATCACCTTGCCTGCAGGCTTCACCTGGGGGGCAACGGGTTGCACCGGCTTGGGCGCCAGTATGACGGGTTCGTCTTCCAGTGCCAGCATGATGCTGTCACTGAGATCCAGTTGCAGATTGACCGGCAGGTCTCCCCGCATGGCATCACCGATCAGATGGTAACGAGCCCAGGTATCTTGCAGAGCGGGATCCGTTCCCAGCTCGTTCAGAACCTCCATGTCGCTGAGGTCACCATCCATCAGGGCTGAAAGTTGCTCTTTATTTGCCATAAGTTTGCCTGTCTTTCCCCAGTTTAATTCTCGATCAGAGGTTGCAGCTTTTTATCGATTGCTTCCCTCGCCCGAAAGATACGGGATCTCACCGTACCCACAGGGCAATCCATGATCTCCGCAATCTCTTCGTAGCTCAGCCCTTCCATTTCACGAAGGGTGATCGCTGTTCTCAAGTCTTCTGGCAAGGCTTCTATGGCGGCAAACACAGTGCGCTTGATCTCGTCGGTCAGCGCCAGGTTTTCCGGGGTGGCCACTTCTTGCAGGGCTTCACCACCACCATAATATTCAGCCTCGTCCGCTTCGACATCACTGCTGGGCGGTCTGCGCCCCTGTGAGGTCAGGTAATTTTTGGCCGTGTTGACGGCGATCCGATACAACCAGGTGTAAAACGCGCTCTCGCCACGGAATGTCGGCAACGCACGGTAAGCCTTGATAAAGGCCTCCTGCGCCACATCCGGCACATCGCCCGGATTGTTGACATACCTGGCCACCAGGTTGACCACCTTATGCTGGTATTTTCTTACCAACAGGTTGAATGCATTTTTATCGCCACGCTGGACCCGTTCAACCAGCTGTTCGTCCAGTAGATTCTGGTCGCTCATCAGAGCCGTAAAACCCCCATCAGGTTATCGTTCTTCTTTTCCGGCCCCTTCTAAGCGCACAAGTTCAGACAGGAGGAATCAGAGAAAGTTCGCTTGCATTGAAAAAAATGTGATGCGGGCTGCATCACAACCCCCCTTGGGCTACCATGGGGCCAGTTCTTAATCCAGGCCAATGATACTTATGAAAGCAAGTGTTGAATACCTTTGCGACGTACTGATCATTGGCAGCGGTGCCGCCGGTCTGTCCCTCGCGTTGCGATTGGCAGACCAGGCCAAAGTCCTGGTTCTGAGCAAGGGGCCCATCAGTGAGGGGGCCACTCTCTATGCGCAAGGAGGCATCGCTGCCGTGTTCGACGAGACCGACAGCATCGAATCCCATGTGAGCGACACGCTCAACGCCGGCGCCGGGTTGTGTGACCCGGCCGTGGTGGAGTTCACCGCCCGCAACGCCCGCGACTCCATCCAGTGGCTGATCCAGCAGGGCGTGCCCTTCGATCAGGAAGAGGATGCCGAGGGGGAATCCCACTATCACCTGACCCGGGAAGGGGGTCACAGCCATCGCCGCATCTTCCACGCGGCGGACGCCACCGGCAAGGCGGTGCAGCTCACCCTGATCGATCAGGTCCGCGCCCACCCCAACATCCGCCTGATGGAGCGCTTCAACGCGGTCGACCTCATCACCACCCGCAAGCTGGACCTGCCGGGCAACAGGGTGCTCGGCGCCTATGTCTGGAACCGCAACGTCGAGCAGGTCGAGGTGATCCGCGCCCGTTTCGTGGCACTGGCCACCGGCGGCGCCTCCAAGGTGTACCAATACACCTCCAACCCGGACGTGAGCTCGGGGGACGGCATCGCCATGGCGTGGCGCGCCGGCTGCCGGGTGGCGAACCTGGAGTTCAACCAGTTCCACCCCACCAGCCTGTTCCACCCCGATGATCCCAACTTCCTGCTGACCGAAGCCCTCCGTGGCGAGGGAGCCTATCTGCGCCGTCCCGACGGCAGCCGCTTTATGCCGGACTTCGACGAGCGGGCCGAACTGGCGCCGCGGGACATCGTCGCCCGCGCCATCGACCACGAGATGAAGCGGCTCGGCGCCGACTGCATGTATCTGGATATCAGCCACAAGCCGGCGGATTTCATCATCAAGCACTTCCCGACCATCCACGAGCGCTGCCTTGCGGTCGGCATCGACATCACCAAGGAGGCCATGCCCATAGTGCCGGCAGCGCACTACACCTGTGGCGGCGTGATGATCGACAACAACGGCCAGACCGACATCCCGGGTCTCTACGCCATCGGCGAGGTGACCTACACCGGGCTGCACGGTGCCAACCGCATGGCGTCCAACTCCCTGCTGGAGTGCGTGGTCTACGCCCATCAGGCGGGGGCCGACATCCTGGCCAAGCTGCCCACCAGCGTGGAGCCGCCGAGCCTACCCGCCTGGGACGAGAGCCAGGTGGATGACTCGGACGAGCAGGTGGTGATCCAGCACAATTGGCACGAGCTGCGGCTGATGATGTGGGATTACGTGGGGATAGTGCGCACCAACAAGCGCCTGGCCCGGGCCAAGCGCCGCATCGACCTGCTCAAGCAGGAGGTGCAGGAGTACTATGCGAACTTCCGGGTCTCCAACAACCTGCTGGAGCTGCGCAACCTGTTGCAGGTGGCCGAGCTCATCGTCAACTGTGCTCTGGAGCGCAAGGAGTCCCGCGGACTGCACTATAACCTCGACTACCCGGACATGCAGCCGAACCCCAAGCCGACGGTACTGACGCCGGATCGGGAGTGATCCGGCACAGGCCAGAGGCGTGCTGCGGACTGCACTGCCTGCCCCCGGACGACCCGGACAGGCAGCCGAATCCCAAGCCGACAGTGCTGACGCCGGAACGGGAGTAAACAACCCACCGCAGTCCAATAAATGACCCCGCTTCGGCGGGGTCATTTATTGGGGGGGCAAGATGGGGTCAGCGGGGAACGGCGATATGAATGGCGCGGGCCAGGGCGCGGTAATGCTCGGGTGCCAGGGCGTCGGAGAAGAGCCAGAGGTGGCACTCGGCGCCCTCTTCTGCCACCAGCCTCAACCAGAGTACTCCGGGCAGGATGCGGCTGCGGTCATCCAGTCGATGGCGCCGCCCCTGCCACTCCAGCCACTCCCCATCCCAGAGCAGCGCCTGGCGCCCTGGCGTGACGGGGCGCCAGGATGA